>JAFQCY010000045.1 GCA_017399355.1 Oscillospiraceae bacterium | reverse complement strand
CTATACCTACGAGCAGCAGCCCAAGCTCTATACCCTCCTGATCGACTGCCTGAACTACGGTGCTGCGGCGCAGCTGAACTTTAACCGCCGGACAGACACTCTGGTCAATGCAGGGATGGAGGCCTATCAGCAGTATGCCACCAAAGAGCTCTCCGCTTCTCTCACCGACAGCAGAACCTATATAGAAAACGACCGCAGCATCACCGCTGTCACCGATATCGGCTTCTCCGTCACCTTCACGGACAAGACGGAGCTGAATGCCCGTCTGCGCCTGGCTGCGGACTACAGCAAGGAGGACATCAGCTCCGTAAAGGTTCTGAACGAGGACTTTGAGGAAGTGGCTACCCTGACCCAGTTTACTGAGCTGACTGACGGCAGACTCCAGGTCACCTTTACGGGCATCAAGTCCGTGAATATGCGGGATATGTTCTATTTCGTGGCCTATGTAGGGGATCAGCCTGCCTCTCAGGAGGTGGGCTACAGCGTGGAGGCTTATGCCAAGAGCAGCATCAATAGCTCCGACAGCAAGGCTGCCGACCTGGCCAGAGCCTGTATGTACTATGGCGATAGCGCCAAGGCCTGCTTTACTTAAAAAACAGCGGCAGGGGGAGTCTCTCCCCCTGCCGAACACACTCTGTGGAGGATGCGCCATGAGCCCCTTTTCCTTTACCATTACCGTTGCCGGGATCGGCATCGGCTTTTATGCGCCGCAGCCTATGGAGATCCCTCTGGAGCTTCGGCCCTTTCTTACTCCCGGGGCCCCGGAGCAGGAGCGCTATGAGATTGTCCTGATCCGGAAGCCGCTGGACTTTTCGGGGCCGCCGGTTTTCACCTCGGATCGCCTTGCGGTCTATGTCCATGGGGAGACCATCTCCCGGGTCTTTCTCCCTCTGAAAGGGCCGGACGGCTGCATCCCGGTGTGCAGCTTGCGCCCAAGCGGGCAGAACACCCTCTATCTCCCTGCATCGGATTGGGCTCGCTACGAGAGAAAATGCACCCTCTCTCTGCTGCTGGGGCCGGAGAGCCTGCTGCTGCGCCATGATGCGCTGCTGCTCCATAGCTCTGTGATTCGGTATCGGGGGCAGGCGCTGCTATTCTCCGGGCCCTCCGGCGTGGGGAAGACCACCCAGGCAGAGCTGTGGGCGAAATACCGCCGGGCAGAGATCCTCAATGGAGACCGCTGCGTGATCGCAAAGCGGGGCGAGGCCTTTTGGGGCTGCGGCTCTCCTTACAGCGGCTCTTCGGGCGTTTACCGCCGGGAGGAGGCCCCCATCCGTGCCATTATTCTGCCCGAAAAAGGGCCGGAAAACCGAATTGAGCGTGTCCCTGCACAGGAGGCCTTCCGCAGCCTCTACCGGGAGCTGCTGGGCAACCTTTGGGATCAGGGCTTTACGGCGAAGCTGTTGGCTCTGCTGCAAGCCCTGGTGCTGCAGATCCCGGTGTACCGCCTGAGCTGCCGCCCGGAGGAGGCCGCCGTACAGCTGGCCGAGCAGGCAGTATTTGAAAGCGCCCCGGATTAAGCACTCCGATATAATCTGCGCAGTATGTAGAGAGTCCTATTCTCTTCATACTGCGCGGTGTCTTTTCTACCGGCAGATCAGCTTTCCCTTGCTGTGCTGCGCTTTGGCAGGAAAGCGACCGCAACGATCCCCAGGGCTACGCACAGGAGCTCTGCCATGGCCAAAAAATGCATGGAGGAGACTGCGGCTGCGGGTGCTGCCGTTCCTGCGGCAATTCGTCCGGCGATCTGATTGGTAAAGAGGGGCACAAAGACGGCGACTCCAAAGGGTGCCGCCAGATCCCGGAACAGCCCGTAGGTCCCCGTGCCTGCACCGGCCTCCCGGGGCGACAGCACGGCCAGGACGACCTTCAGAAAAATCGTGCCGTTTCCGCCCAGACCAAAGCCAAGCACCCCCAGCGCCGCCATCAGCAGCCATAGGGAGGTCGCCTCTGTAAAGAGCAGCAGGATGCTGCATCCCAGCCCCGTCAGGAGGAAAGAGCCCACCAGGAGCTTTTTGGGGTCAAAGCGATCAGCCAGAGGCCCTAACAGCACGGCGCCCAAAGACATCCCCACATACATGACAGAAATGGCATAGCCGGAGATCGTACTGTTTCCCGGCTGGGTATAGTTGACAAACACAATGGTGTTGGTCATATTGGCCTGCATCAGCCCCTGGGTCAAGAACAAAGCGAGGATGCTCAGGACAAACACGCTGCGGCCCAGAAAGCTGCCGGAAAGGATGGGGTGGGAGCTTTTTCGCTCCGCAAGGACCAAGCCCACGAGGCTGACGATCGCAGCGACCAGCACGCTCAGGAAGGGCGCAGAGCTCCAGCCGAAGTTCTGCCCAAAAGAGGGCACGCACAGCAGCAGGCTAAAGAAAACCAGGATCAAAACCGCTCCGGGCACATCAAAGCCTTTGAGCGGCTTTCTTGCAGCTTCCTGCCCCCGGGCGGTAAGAATGCAGCCTATAAAAACAGCCACGCAAAGGGCGGTACAGACCCACAGCATGCTGCGCCAGCCGTAAGCGGAGACCAGCAAGCCGCCGAGGGTAGGCCCCAGGATCACCGAGGCGCTGGATAGCAGCATATACAAAGAGAAGCCCCTTGCGATTTTGTCCCGGGGAAACTCCGTTGCAATATAGGCCAGGATCACGGGGGCCATGGCCGCAGAACCCACGCCCACAATAAACCGGGCCAGGAGCATAAACACCAGAGAATTTGCCAGGGCAGACAGCACATTTCCCAAAGTGAAGACCCCTATGCCCATCAGCAGCGTCCTTCTTCGCCCGATCACATCGCCCACCTTGCCCAAAATTGGGGCGCAGGCGGCGGTGGATATGGCCTGAGCCAGGGCGGTCCAGGTGGTGTTGTTGTAGGCAATGCCCATATCCTGCACAAAGGCAGGCCCTAAAACCGTTGAAAAGCCGCCCACCAGCCCGATCAAAAGGGCGGCCAGGGCATATGGAAGAAATCCCCGTTGATATGCCATCGTTTCTCCTCCTTTTGCAGATAGTATATCCGGAACTTTGTGCATTATTGCGCCTTGTCTGGGCAAACTTCAACCAGGAGGGATCGATGATGAAGCAGAAATTTTATGTTTGCAGACATTGCGGCAATCTGGTGGCTATGATCCGGGATCAGGGTGTCCCCATCTACTGCTGCGGCGAAGCGATGCAGGAGCTGATTCCGGGCACAGCAGAGGCCTCCGGGGAGAAGCATATCCCCGTCTATGAGGTCGAGGGGAACACTGTCCATGTGACCGTCGGCGCTGCAGAGCACCCCATGACCCAGGCCCACTATATCCAGTGGGTTTGCCTGGAGACGGAGCATGGCATCCAGTATGCCCACCTGAGCCCCGATGATGAGCCCAGGGCGAAATTCTCTCTCTGCGATGGAGATGAAGTCCGGGCAGTCTACGCATTTTGCAATCAACACGATTTATGGAGGAAGTAAGTATGTCTATGATCAACAGGGAAGTATCCGAGTTTCGCACCTATGCCTACCACGAAAACCAGTTCAAATTTGTGAGCAAGGAGGATCTCCTTGGCAAGTGGAGTGTCTTTTTCTTTTATCCGGCGGATTTTACCTTTGTTTGCCCCACGGAGCTGGAGGATCTGGCGGAGCAATATGAGCAGTTCCAAGCCATCGGCTGCGAGATTTATTCCGTCTCCACCGATACCCATTTTGTCCACAAGGCCTGGCACGATGCCTCCCAGCGGATCCAAAAGATCCGGTTCCCCATGCTCGCTGACCCCACCCACAGCATTTCTATGGACTTCGGTGTGCTGATCCGGGAGGACGGCCTTGCTGAGCGGGGCACCTTTATCCTGAATCCCGAGGGCAAGATCGTGGGCTATGAGGTGACCGCCGGTAATGTGGGCAGAAATGCCAGTGAGCTGCTGCGCAAGGTCCAGGCCTGCCAGTTCGTCCATGCCCACGGCGATCAGGTGTGCCCCGCCAACTGGAAGCCCGGCGAGGAGACCCTGAAGCCCAGCCTGGATCTGGTGGGCCAGCTTTGATGGGAAACCTCTATGATGTGATCATTGTCGGCGGCGGCCCTGCGGGGCTGACCGCCGCTCTATACCTGGCCCGGGCAAAATACCGGGTGCTGGTCCTGGAGAAGGAGCAGTTTGGCGGCCAGATCGCCATCACCCACGAGGTGGTCAACTACCCCGGGATCGCCAAAACCAGCGGCAAGGCCCTGACAGATACCATACAGCAGCAGGCAGAGCGCTTCGGTGCGGAGTTTCGGCTGGCAGAGGCCACCGGCTTTGACCTTGCCGGGGATATCAAGACCGTTCGCACCAACCAGGGGGACTTCCGCTGCTTTGGCATTCTTCTGGCAACCGGTGCCCACCCCAGAACCGTGGGCTTCCGGGGGGAAGAGGCATACAAAGGCCGGGGCGTTGCCTACTGCGCCACCTGTGACGGGGAGTTTTTCACGGGGAAAGAGGTCTTTGTGGTGGGCGGCGGCTATGCAGCGGCGGAGGAAAGCGTTTTCCTGACGAAATTCGCCCGCCATGTGACCATTCTGGTGCGGAAGGACGACTTCTCCTGCGCTGCCTCTGTTGCTGACCAGGCCAAACAGCACGAGAAGATCACCGTCCTGACCAATACCGTGCTGGAGGAGGTGTCCGGCGAAAACGGACTGACCTACGCTCGGTATAAAAATACCGCCACCGGGGAGGTGACGGAGTATCAAAGCGCAGAGCCTTTCGGCGTTTTTGTCTTTGCGGGCTATGCCCCGGCTACAGAGGCGGTGAAGGGGCTTGTGGAGCGGAATGAGCAGGGGTATATCCTGACGGATGCATCCCAGAGAACCAGCGCAGAGGGGGTCTATGCAGCAGGCGATGTGTGTATCAAGCCCCTGCGGCAGGTGGTGACAGCCACCGGCGACGGAGCCCTGGCGGCCACAGAGCTGGAAAAATATGTGGCCGCAGTGCAGCGCAGAACCGGCCTCCGTGCCGCTGCCCCCAGGCCCAAGGCGGCCGAAGCCCACGAGACTGCAGAGCCGGATGGGCTTTTTACAGGGGAAATGCGGCAGCAGCTGGATGCGGTATTTGCCCGGATGGAGCAGCCCCTGCTCCTGAAGCTCTACCTGGACAGCCGCCCCATCTCCGGGGAGCTGGAGCGCTTTCTCTCGGCCCTTGCAGCTCTCTCAGATCGGCTGGAGCTGCAGGTCTGCGATCGGCGGGCCGGGGAGGACCTTGCCCCCTGCGTGGAGGTATGCCTTTCGGACGGAAGTCCAACGGGCCTCGCCTTTCACGGTGTCCCCGGCGGCCATGAGTTTAGCTCCTTTGTACTGGGGCTTTACAATGCCGCCGGCCCCGGCCAGGCGCTGGAGGAAAACCTCCGTCAGCAAATTGCGGCCATTCATAAGAAAGTGGATCTGAAGATCCTGGTCACCCTCTCCTGCACCCTCTGCCCGGAGCTGGTGGTGGCCGCTCAGAAAATGGCCTCTTTGAACCCCAATATCACCGCTCATGTCTACGACCTTCGCCATTTTGAGGGCCTGAAGGAGCAGTACAATGTTATGAGCGTCCCCTGCCTGATCCTCAACGATACGACCCTCTCCTTCGGGAAGAAAACCATTCCGCAGCTTCTGGAATGGATCACCGCCGCCGGACGCCCAACCTGACCCCCTGCGGTTTGTGTATGATCTAAAGAAAGAAACACCGCGCAGTATGCAGAGTGATATAGTCCCCTTAGCGTAGTCTCGAAATTTTTGTTATTTCGGGTGTCTACTCTAAGGGGACTATATCATCCTCTGCCTTACATATCTCCTGCGCTTTTTATTCTTGATAGTGCATAGAATATGCGATTGCTTCTGCTATATCGCAGTAAAATGGCTCATCGCTTTCTGAGAAAAAGCAGAACAGAAAAGCATATTCGTTATAATATGGAAGCTCTACCGACACAAATCTGGAATTCTTTCCGTTTTCCAATACACAATTTTTGATCCAAGCGGAAGCAAGGTTCCCATAAAAATAAGGACTAAAATGGACTGGCTCACTGGAAATAACCTTTTCCTTGCAGATACTCTCCACAAACAAATCAGCCTCATCCGTTTCTATTATGCTATCCGAAGAATTCTGCCCAACTGCTACTTTGGCTCCCTTTGAATCAAGCAGAAAAATCTGATTATTTGATTGACCTACCTGCCAATCTGCAGGAATCATAACAAGAATGTTGCCGTCTATTTCTACCTCTTTCCAATCCTCATAGCCGCTGAGTATGATAGGATTCCCTATTTTCTCCTGGAGGTTCTTCTCTTGAGAGTGGATTGCAATGAAAATGCTCGATACGAACAATAAAACTACAAATAGAGGAATAGAAATGAGCAAGATAATTACTGATCGTTTCATACGGCCTCCTGTCTTACCCTGTCCTAAGGTTTTCTTCCATCTGCTGTAGAATTGTCTGATCTTCTCCTCTGAAAGCTGTGAATTCTGTATGGATTACTGCAGCCCCTTCTTTTACCATCTCTTCCAAATTATCTTGGTATGACCTGTCCACAGGGTCTTCCCAGAAAAGCTCTATGACATTCTCTTCGACAGAAAGAACGCCATAAACACGCGTTCCCCCTCCATCTGTCCCCAGGAAATAGGCATAGTTATGCACGATCTCTCTGCTGACAAGTTGATCAATAACGATTACGTGATATTTCTCATTACTTAGAAGATGGTGTTTTTGAATCTGTGCCACCTGAAACTCACGGTCTCCGTAGGATGTAACGGTATCCCTTCCTATAGGATAGTTATAGAGGTCACGCTCAATAAACGCTGTTGCGATAAGAACGGCAACAACAATAGCACCAAACGCAAACCATAGCAGCTTCTTCATTTTCCTTCCCTCACAGAATAGTATAGGTTGCAAATAACATCAAAAACCTCTACGTGTCATTCTGCAAATAGACTACCATAATATTTATCGTTTGTCAATAAAAATATAACGAATTTCAGTAATATAGTTGATCGGAGCGGGACAGGGGGCAGCTCTGCGGGGACGGCTTGTGTTATTACATCAAATTCTCATGTAATCGGAACATTTGGAGAAGGGATTGCCACATCGGTATAAATGCGTCCTCGAAATCGACACGTGCTAACACACCACTATAAACGAAAAGGAAGGCTGCGTTATTGCATTCTCATTCGTATGACGCAAGCAGGAGCGGCGTTCCATGTCATTGCGAATCAGTTCGCAGACCGTTTGTGAAACCGTGTTCCGTTCCTCGTATGTCATTGCGAACCGGTCCGCAGACCGGTGTGGCAATCCGTTCTCCTTTTGGTACTACCTCAGATGATCGGAACTTCCAAGGGGAAGCGGATTGCCACGTCAGGGCTTTGCCCTTCCTCGCAATGACGGTTGTAAAATGGAAGTTCCTTCTTCTGCTTGAAAATCCAGCAGTTTTTCCTTCTTTCATAACAATGACACGGTGTTTGACAGTCTGAGCAACCGTCCACCGGACGGTTGCCATTGGGAATTCGAATCTCCTCTGCTGAATGCCATACCAAAAAAAGAAACCCACACCCTCGGTGTGGATTTCTTTTTGGTGGACTTGAGGAGATTCGAACTCCCGACCCCCACAATGCGAATGTGGTGCGCTCCCAGCTGCGCTACAAGCCCATTTGTTTTGCAAGGAATATTATACCACATGGAATGGAAAATGCAATCCTTTTTTCGGCCGGGTGTGTGGATTTTGCGGCAAGAAAAACAGTGTCCCACCTGCGCACCGGATGTGTACAGGTGGGGCATTCGGAATATGGGCCTTAAAAAGGGGGAGGGCTTATTCGTAGAGCGGGAACTGCCTCGTCAGGGCGCTGACGGTGGCACGGACCTTCTCCTGGGTGCCGTGGAAATCTACGGCGGTATCGTAGATGCACTGGGCGATGGTCTTCATCTCCGCCTCCTTCATGCCCCGGGTGGTGGCGGCGGGGGTGCCGATGCGGACACCGCTGGTGACAAAGGGTTTCTCCGGGTCGTTGGGGATGGCGTTCTTGTTGACGGTGATATAGTTCTCGTCCAGGCGGTACTGCAGCTCCTTGCCGGTGATGTGCAGGGGGCGCAGGTCGGCCAGCATCAGGTGGTTGTCTGTGCCGCCGGAGACCAGATCAAAGCCCTTTTCGTGGAGACTCTCTGCCAGAACCTTGGCATTCTTCACCACCTGGGCAGCGTATTCCTTGAAATCCTGCTGCATGGCCTCCTTGAAGCAGATGGCCTTGGCGGCGATGACGTGCATCAGGGGGCCGCCCTGGGTGCCGGGGAACACGGCGGAGTTGATCTTCTTGCCGAACTCTTCCTTTGCCATGATGATGCCGCCACGGGGGCCACGGAGGGTCTTGTGGGTGGTGGTGGTGACGATATCGGCATAGGGTACGGGGCTCATATGCACGCCGCCTGCCACAAGGCCGGCAATGTGCGCCATATCCACCATGAGCAGCGCGCCGTTCTGATGGGCAATGTCCGCGAAACGCTTGAAGTCGATGGCTCTGGGATAGGCGGAAGCGCCCGCCACCAGGATCTTGGGCTTGTGGATCTCTGTCAGCCTGGCCACCTCGTCGTAGTCGATACGGCCGGTCTCGGGATCGACACCGTAGGACAGGGCGTTATAGATCTTGCCGGACTGGTTGGCAGGGGCGCCGTGGGTCAGGTGGCCTCCGTTGGCAAGGCTCATGCCCAGAATGGTGTCACCGGGCTGGAGCAATGCGGCGTAGACCGCCAGATTGGCCTGGGCGCCGCTGTGGGGCTGCACATTGACAAACTCGCAGCCGAAGAGCTGGGTGGCTCGGATAATGGCAAGGCGCTCGATCTCATCCACCACCTCGCAGCCGCCGTAGTAGCGTCTGCCGGGGAGACCCTCGGCATATTTGTTGGTGAGCATGGTG
>JAFQCY010000044.1 GCA_017399355.1 Oscillospiraceae bacterium | reverse complement strand
CAGGTGACGGTGACGGAGCCGGGCTCGGTGCAGGTGGCATCCACAGTGGTGGTCGTGGTATTCACATGGCCGGTGGCCTCAATGGTCTCCACGGAAATAACCTCGCCGCAATCGTCACAGGTGACGGTGACGGAGCCAGCGGTGGTGCAGGTGGCATCCACGGTGGTGGTCGTGGTATTCACATGGCCGGTGGGCTCAATGGTCTCAGCAGAGACGACCTCGCCGCAGGCGCAGGTGACGGTGACGGAGCCGGCGGTGGTGCAGGTGGGCTCCACAGTCTCGGTAGTGGTATTGATATGGCCGGTGGCGGGGATGACCTCCTCACTCATGACGGTGCCGCAGTGGGCGCAGACCACAGTGATGGAGCCGGGCTCGGTGCAGGTGGCATCCACGGTGGTGGTCTGGCCGCTGTGGGCCTTGACCAGGAAGGAGGCGGTATAGGTAGCATCGCCTACCACGGCAACCACGTCGGGGTTCCAGCCGATGAACTCGTAGCAGTTATCCTCATCGGCGGCCTTGGTGGGATCCACGCCGTTATTGTAGACGGGCATGGCGCTGTGGGCCAGCTCCACGGAGGTCTCAACACCCTCTACGACCCAGGTGATGGTGTAGTAGACGGTGGGAGGATTGACCATTCTGCCGTCAGCGCCAAAGGTATACTTCACACCCGTGGGCAGCAGGCCGTTGGTATTGGTAGGCCAGTAATCACCGATGGCCAGCTGACCGTTGGAGCGGACATAGATGATGCCGCCGTCCAGCAGCTGGACAATGCCTGCGCCATAGCCGATCTGACCGTTAATGTAGTAGTACAGCGTACCGCCCACATCCACGATACCGTTTTCCAGCTCGGGCAGAGGCTCATCGGGATCGATCTCGGGAGGATTGGTCATGCGGCCCTGCTCATCGAAGTGGAAATAGCCCTGGGGCAGCAGGTTATTGGTGACGGAGATCCAGTAGTTGGTATTCTTGACAGCCTTGCCGGTGGAGCAGAAGTAGTAGTAATAGCCATCCAGATAGACCAGGCCGGGCTCGCCCACGATCATACCGTTTTCGACATAGTAGGTGTCGTTGCCCACATGGTACAGGCCATTGAGCTGCTTCTGGAAGACACCATTGGAGTCGAAGACATAGCGCTCATAGCGGTCGCCCTCGGGGGTGAGGACATAGATCATGCCGGTGGCAAAATAGCCCTTGGGGTAGGAGCAGTAGTAGGTATTCTCGCCAATATCCACCCACTGGCCGATCATGGGAGATCCGGCCCAGTAGTAGCGGCTGCCGGTGGAGTCGGTGACGATCTCACCGAGAACGAGGATGTTATCCCGGAAGGTGTAGGTACGGCCATTGATCTTCTGCACGCCGTCTACCGCCTTGCCGGAGGCATCGAAGTAGTAGTAATCAGACTTGCCGGAGGCATTGAGGTTAGAGCGCCAGCCGGTCATGAGCTCGCCCAGGACGGCATAATACTTGCTGCCCTGATACTCGAAGAGGCCGGTGATGGTGCCCTGAGAGCCGCCGTTCTCATCGAAGAGGTAGAACAGCTCCACAGAGGGATCCTCAAAGCCGGGAACACACTGCACACCGGTGAGGGCAACGTGATCCACAAAGTAGAAGAGCTGGGAGTCGAAATTGTACCAGCCCTGGCGCAGCTGCTTATCCAGGGTGAAGGTATCCTGGAAGGTGGCATAGGTGCTGCCGAAGTAGGCGCCCTTCTCGGTGGAGCCATTGATGATCACATCGGTATTGTCAAAGGGGATCAGGCCATAGAGCTCCTGGTTCTCCTCGTCCTGCGCAAAGCTGTACAGCGCATTGGCACGGAGATAGATCTTGTAGCTGACCTCGCCCTGGTTGACGATGGGCAGCTTCTCGGCCTCGGTCCAGGCAGCGCCTGCCTTGGGCTTGGCCTTGATGCCGCTGAGGACACACATGGGGTTGGCGGTGGAGGGATCCACAGCCTGGGTCCGGTCGATCCACTTGCAGATGAGGGTGAGCTTGTTATTCTCGTCCAGCTCGGCGCTGTACATCTCGAAGAAGTCATTGTTGACGGTGATGCCGGAGATATCCACATCCAGGTTGGGATCGAACTGGGCATCTACACGGACCTCGGTGAGCACGCTGACACGCTCAGCCAGCTGCAGCAGGAAGTCCCAGGCGGTGGCACCGGCATCTGCACCGGGCAGCATATAGGTCAGATCCTCCAGCTGCTTGGGGATCTCGATGGCCTCCATATCCAGGCCGAAGGAATAGGTGATGCCCATCTCGCCTTCGGGGTCATTGACGGTATAGGTCACATTGTCATAGGTATGGGAATTGGAGATCACACGCTTCCAGGCCAGGGTACGGTCGCCGCCGGTGATATCGTTGAAATCAAAGGTGGCCTCGTCCGCATGGAAGAGGTGCAGCTCGAAGAAGGCACCCAGCTCATCGCTGTACATGGCAACCACGGCAGCGGTGACACGGCGCAGGCCGGACTCGGCATTGCCGATGAAGGAATAGCCATCGAAATAACCGGCCGTTTCGTCCACAACGCCCATCATAAAGTCGCCCTCATTGCAGGCAACGGGGTTGCCGTCGTAGGTGGCCTCAAAGGGAACCTCGGTGGGCACACCGTAGATGGCCTTGACCACCTCGTCAATGACCACACCATTGGGCACGACCACATGGAGATCCAGGTAGCCGATGACCTGGCCATCTGCCACGATCTGGGCCTGGGTATCGCCGTTACTCAGAGCGGTGAAGACACCGTCCCCGGTAATGGAGCCGATGGCGGGATCGGCCACAGCCCAGGTAGCACCCTCGGGCATGGCGGCGGCATAGCCGGTATTGCTGACACCCTTGGCGCTGAGGCTCAGGGAGGTGCCGATGGTGAGGTACTCATAGTCCGCAGAGATGACCGCATGGTCAAACTCCGTGGAGGGCTTGGCGGTGGAGACCACCACCAGGGAGGAGGCGACAGAACGCTGGTAGCCATCGGAGGGACGGTTGACCAGGGAGAGGGTATCGCTGCCCTCCTGCTTGGCAACAAAGGTGGAGGAGCCGCCGCCATCTAAGTTCATGGCGGTGACACAGCCTGCATCCAGCATGATCTGGGCCAGCTCTTCATAGCTGCCACCGGCGGAGAAGGGCTCCTGGCGGCCGTCCAGCACCATCAGAACCACCTGGCCGTCCGCCGTAATGCCCACGCAGGTACGGGAGGCACGGGTATCGGGGTAGTTGGGGTTGGTGCCGGCCACAGACTGGCCATTCTGCACCAGCATGATGCTGGCACCGATGGCCTCCTGGATCTGATCCTTCATGGCGCTCCACTGGTCAGCGGTGCCGATGAAGGGGGTGCCGTCCTTCAGGATGGCGAAGAAGTTCTTGTTATTGCCCTCGCTGTAGGTCACGCCTTCCATGACCAGAGCGCCGGTGGGCTTGCCGGTGGACATATTGTAGAAGTCACCGTTGACACCTACAATGGGGTAATAGTTCTCGATATAGTTGGCGCTGTCATCAGGATTGGAGTGCTTGGCCTGGGCCGCTGCCACCTGATCCATCACTCGCTGCATACCCCAGCCTGCTGCGGGGTTGTTATCCTTGTAGTTGGCATAGATGCTCACATCGTCCCGGGCGATATCCACGGTGGCGATGTAGTAAGCCAGCTGCTTATTATCGGCACTGAGGGCATACTGGATGGTCTGCCGGATGCCGGGGGCCAGGGTGGAGTCCTCTCTGGAGAACACGGTGTAGTAGGGATTGCTGGCCTCGGGAGTCTCATCCTCGCCGCCTTCGCCGCCTTCGCCACCTTCGCCGCCGGTCTCTCCACCGCCTTCGCCGCCGGTCTCTCCGCCACCTTCGCCACCTTCGCCGCCTTCGCCGGGATCTGTGGTGCTGTCGCCGGTATTGAGGCGGTCACCGGCCAGGGAGAAGAGGTAATCCGCAAAGGCATAGCAGCTGGCCTCACGGAGGTCATCGGCATCGGAGATGCCACGGTCAGCCTCCAGCACCTGCAGGCCGATGTTGCGGCGGTAGATATCATAAACGGCCTTGCGGACATCCTCCCGGGTGTGCAGATCCATGCCCTTGAAGCGGTTATTCATGAAATACTCCGCACGGTCCACATCCGTCAGCTCCTCGGTGAAGTAGGAGGCGCAGAGGGCATAGAGGGTAGCACCGGCCTTCAGCTCGGCATTGATGTAGTAGGCATCCATATCGCCGTAGAAGTCATTCATGCCGAAGGCATTATCCGCATCCACGCCGAAGCAGTTTGCCAGGATGTAGGCAGCCATCTCGTCCACAGTACCCTCGGGCACATTGCCGTAGTCATGGCTGTAGAGGATCAGGTCGCAGATATCGCCTGCCCAGCCGCCCAGGTCGCCGGACTGCACCGCAGCCACATAGGCGATGTTCATGGCGCCGAACATATGGCCGAAGTCCACGCTCTGGCCATTGGGGATGGTGAAGTCTTGGAGATTGCGCAGGTCCATGGCGGTGGTGCCGTTGGCGGCATCCTGAGCCTGGACATACTCCGTGAATACGGTGATCTCCTGGCCTGCCAGGGTAGACCAGTTGCCATCCAGGTAGCGGTCCACGCCCGTACGAAGGAAGTTGATCATCAGAAGATTGGGATCGGGGTAGCTGCTGTTGGAGCCGGAGAACTCATTGGCATAGCCCTCTAAGATCTCCAGGTCAGACAGGAACTCCGAGTAGCTGGACACGCTGCCCTCTTCCGCAGCCAGAACGGTGGGGAGCATCCCCAGCGCCATGGCGAGGCAGAGCAGCAGAGCCAAAAGCTTTGTCAGTCGTTTCATCGTGTTACCTCATTCCTTACTGAAATTTTTTCAGAGAAACGCCCAAAAAAGGGCAGACTTCCCCTATCAGACATACCACTTTATTTTACCATTATATCCACGGTTTTTCAATAGATTTTCCGGATTTCTTCCGATTTCCGGAAAAAGTTACACGCTAATTTGCTTTTTAAAAAGAGAGAGGCTGAAAAGCCTCTCTCTCAGGATTCGGGATGGTTGATGCTCTTCAGGACGGACAGCAGGCGCTTGCCCTGAAGCAGCAGCAGAAGCAGGCAGTAAAGGCCGCAGGTCAGAAGCACCACCGGAAGCTCCCCCAGCCCCTGCAGACGGCTGCGGAGGAGGCAGAACAGGGGCAGCGCCAGGGCATTCTCCCCCAGAAACAGCAGGAGGTGCTTCCAATCAAAGAGGCCGGAGAGCCCCACTCCCAGCTCACGGGCGCTGAAGAAGAGGATCAGAATGCCGGAGGCCAGGGTGACCAGCAGGGTGGCTAAGGCGGGGCCCACCACACCCAGAAGGCGGTACAGCAGGAAATTCAGGCAGAAATTAGCCGCCAGGGTGCCAAGGCCCAGCAAAAAGAGCTTCATGGTCTTGCCCGAGGCGCTGAGGATCAGGGTGATGGTGGTAAAGCGCAGCAGATCCACGGCCACATAGATGCAGAAGATGGGCAGCCCGGCCAGATATTTCTCGGAATAGAGCAGGCACATCACCTGGGGCGCAGCCGCCAGGACGGCGCAGCAGAGAATGGTGGTGGGGATATAGGCGATCTGGAGAAACAGGCGGTAGAGCCGGGCGGCACGCTGCTTCTCCCCGGCGGCAATATGGGCGGTGATTTTGGGCAGCAGCACCGTACAGAAGGAGGTCATGATCACGTCAAAGGGCAGCACCTTGGAGGCATTGGCATACATGGCCAGGGTCTCGGTATCGGTCATCCAGAGGATGAGGTACTTATCCAGATCCCGGTTGAGGGTATTGATCATGAGAAAGAGCCCCATGGGGATGCAGTAGCGCAGGAGCTCCCCCACCAGGGGGAAGCGGAAGCGCCCCGGACGCAGGCCGTTTTTCCGGAGGATCAGGAGGAAGGCCAGGATCTGCAGCAGATCCAGGCAAAGGGTGGTCAGGAGAATGACCAGAATGCTCCCGGAGCCCAGAACCACCAGCAGCACCGCCCCCAGGCGGATCAGGGAGATCAGCAGATTGCGGATGGCCAGAAGCCGGGCCTTGCCCACAGAGACCAGGAGGATCTGGAGCATGGAGATAAAATTCTGCAGCAGGGGCAGGGCTGCGGCAAAGATCAGAAGCTCCTTCACCTGGGGATTTTCAAAGGCCGTCAGCAGAGGCAGCAGCAGCACGATGCCCCCGGCCACAGCGCTGACCAGGGCCTGGAGGCAGAAGAGAGTGGTGAGATACTGCTCCCGCTGCCCAGGATCCTGCCGGCTGCTGTAGAAATAGTTCACGCCGTCCATCATGCCCAAAATGGTCAGGGAGGACACCGTAGAGACCATCAGGAGGATCTGGGAATACGTGCCGTAGTCATAGGCGCTGAGATGCTCCGACAGGAGACGGGTGATGAGCAGACCCAGGAAGATGGTGACGAATTTGATCAAAGTGAGCAGAACGCCATCGGCAGAGCTGCCACGGAGCAGCTTAGCCCCCTTCATGGGGCAGCTCCTTTACGACCCGGGCAGGATTCCCGGCCACAATGGTATAGGGGGGCACATCCTTGGTCACCACCGCATGGGCGGCAACGACAGCCCCATTCCCCACGGTGACTCCCTTGCCGATGAAGGCATACTCCCCGATCCAGACATCGTCCCCGATGACCACGGGGGCATGGGCAGAATGCTTCCAACCGGTCAGGTCGCCCCGATGGCCATGGAGGCAGATCTCCCGGCGGAGGGCGGGATCGGTGGGGTGGTTATTATTATCATAGATATGGACATGGTTGGAGATCATCACATAAGCGCCGATGCTGATATGCTCCACGCTGCCCAGGACGGAGTGCTCATGGATGGCGGTATGGTGGCCGATGGTGATGCGCCCCATCCCCTGGGACTCCAGCCTGCCGAAGATCAGGCAGTGATCCCCGATCTCGATCAGGCCGGGGCGCTCTGCCAGGCAGTTGGACTTGGTGCTGTAGATAAAGTTTTCTCCGCAGCGGGCGTATTTCCGGAAGCGTCTGCGCTTCATCAGGCGCTTGGGCAGATGCAGGAGCCGGTCGGGATAGCACAGGGCCTTGAGTTTTTTCAGCATAGATTCTCCTCTGCCGCCCCGGCGGGGACGGTCTGTGTATGGTTCGTGATCAGCATTGCAAGGAAGGCAATGAGGAAGTTACCCATGGTGATGGGCTGGAAAATGCCGTGGAGGGTGAAGAACAGCACCAGCACCAGGAGCATGACCAGGTATCTGCCCAGGAATGTTTCTCCCGAAGCCGGGCTGCAGAGCCGCAGCATCCTGCGCCCCATGGCCACGAAAAAGCCCACATAGAGGATCAGCCCCACTGTACCCAGGTAGTAGAGGATCTCGATATAGAGATTATGGGGATCCTTGACCAGGCCGTCGGCACCCAGGCCCTGGCCGAAGAGGAAGCCGGGCACATCCCGGAACACGATCTGAAGATAATCCGCATAGACCTCGGTGCGGCCGGTGGTCAGCTCGCTGATGCTGCCGGAGCTGCTCAGACGGGTGAGCACCACCGCCAGCGGTGAGCCCTCCCAGAGGATCAGAACCCCCAGGCCCATAACGGCCAGCCCCGTCAGCACGCAGCCCCAGATCAGCTTGCGGCTGCCGAACTGCCAGAGGATATAGACGCCCACCAGCAAAACCGCCACCAGAAGGAAGGTCTTGCTATAGGTGAGGATGCCGAAGGCCGCCGTGGGCACAGCCAGAAGCCAGAAGGTCAGAAGGGAGATATGGCGGCAATCCCGAAGCTTGAGCAGAAGGCCCAGGGCCACCACCACCATGGTCATATAGTAATTGGGATCCTGGATCAGGCCACGGAAGCGCATGATGCCGGTGCCCCAGATGGCAGGGGACTCCGGGCCGATGATCTGCCGGAGCTGCCAGCTATTGCGCAGCAGCAGGGCATAGACCGAGGAGAAGACCAGACCCATGCAGAAGAGCTTTGCCGCCCGCACCGCAGAGGCGGAATCCTGCCGGGGCAAAAGCACATAGATCAGGAAGAGCTGGCCGAAGCTCAGCAGGTAATTGGCCACCGCCAGCTGCATCCGGGCGATCATATAGACCATCAGCAGCAGGAACCAGACCACGCTGCTCTCGGCCCGAACGCTGCCCCAGATCAGATACCAGGCCGCCGCAAAGAGGCAGAGATAGACCTGCAGACTCATGCCGTCCGGGGTGGCAAAGACCTGCACCAGCGGCAGAAGCAGGGCGAAATCCCCCAGGAAGATCCTGGGAGAATAGGCGATGACCCGGCAGATGCAGATCAAAAAGGCGGCATAGCAGAGATAGCTGCTGACAAAGGGAGCCAGGAAGATCAAAAGCAGCGCCAGGGCCATGGTCCCCATGGGATATTCCATAGCCGTATTCACTTTTTCACGCAGGCTATGGAGCGTACAGGAAAGCTTCATGGGGGCGGCCTCGTTTTCTTAAGATTCCATCAGATGACGGAACTCCTCTTCTGCGGCGGCATTCTCTGCCGGTGCGGCCAGGAGCTCCTTTTTTTTCGCTTTGATCCGCCGGGGGTTGGCGAGCAGGGCGAGCAGAGCCTGCTCCAGGGCCTCGTCGGATTGGGCACAGACCCAGCCCCGTCCCTGCTGCTGTACCATCTCCCGGGCGGAGGTGGTGCAGACCGTCAGGGTGGGCAGGCCCAGAGAGGCCGCCTCCTCGATGACCATGGGCGCAGCCTCATGGTGAGAGGTGATGAGCAGCAGATCCGCAGCGGCCATATGGCCATAGGGATTGGGCTGCTGGCCATGGAAGGTCACGGCATTTTCCAGCTGCAGCCTCCGGCACAGCTCCTTCAGCTCCGCAGCCTTGGCGCCGTCCCCTACCAGGTGCAGCCTGGCAGAAAGGCCCTGCTTTTTGGCAGCGGCCAGGGCACGGAGGGCACGGTCTACCCCCTTCTCATGGGCCAGGCGGCAGACCATCAGCAGATGGAGGCAGCCGGGCTCATAGCTCTGGGGTGCGGAGTCTGCCAGGGAGCGGAGCTGATCGTAGCGGTGGCAGTTATGCACCACGGCGCAGCGGCCCTCCAGCCCGGGCAGCACCGAGAGCAGCGCCTCTTTGCAGCCCTCGGAGCAGGCGGCGATGGCATCAAACTCCCCTAAAAGACGGTTATTCCGGGGGTGATTTGCGCCGCAGGTGGCATAGTCGCAGTGGAGAAAGGCGATCTTCTTTTTGGCACGGGTGCGGCGGAGGACAAAGTCCTGCACACCGCCGTAGAAATTTTTGGGGTTTCCGTTATGAAGGAAGGCAATGGCGCAGTCATAGTCCTCCGGCAGCCTGCGCTTGCTCCAAAGGAGCAGCCGCATCACGGCAAAGCGGCCAAAGGCCCTGGTCAGAGCCGCCAGAGCGCCACGGGTCAGCCGCTGCTTCAGCCCCCTGCACTCCCCCTGGCTGAGGCCCAGGCAGGAAAAGAGGCTGCGATCCTCTATGATGCGAACCTCCGGGGGTAGCTGCGACAGATAGTCTCCCCGGGCACGGAAGAGGCAGAGGGTGATCTCGTACCGGCCACGGATGCTCCAGAGGAGATTGTACAGGCTCTTCTGTACGCCGCCCACATTCATATTGTTATTGACGATCAGCAGCTTCTTCATAGCGTTTTCTCATAGGGCAGGAGCTTCTTGCCGCCCCTGACACCCCGGAACACCAGCTTCAGCCGCTGCCAGACACCCAGAGAGGTCTGACGCTTGAAAAAGATGGCAAAATAAGGCGCCATCAAATAGGGGCAGCGGGGGAAGAGGTGGCGCACGAAGGCACCCTTATCGTAAAAATATTTCTCGTTATAGGCCGTGAACCAGGTGGAGGTATCCTTGGCGCAGGTGCCCAGCACATAGCTGCTGCCGTAGACCTTCAGCCCCTTGCGGAAGCAGTCCCGGAGAAAGAGGCTGTCCTCCCCTGCCGAATAGATGCAGCCGCCGCCAAAGGAGAGATGGAAGCTGAGCTGCGCCCGCTGAAGGGCCTCCCGGCGCAGGGCGATGGTATAAGTACCGTAGCGCAGGGCATTAAAGATCCGAAGCCGCTTCTGAGGCGGACGGCGCTTGCCGATCACCCGGCCCTCTTTGGTAAGATCCATGCCGAAGATCAGCACATCGGCCCTGGGATTCTCCCGGAAGGCACGGGTCACCCCCTCGGTCAGGCCGTCGTAGTAGACCACATCGTCATCAGCCAGAAGCAGCAGCTCCGCCGTAGCCGCCCGGAGGGCGATATTGCGGTTGAGGCCCACCCCACGGGTCTTGGTAGTGATCATCTGCACCGCTCCGCAGGGGCGATCCAAATGCTGCACCTCCTCCCGATCTGCCTGGTTGGCCAGAATGGCGGCGCAATCGATCTTCATTTGTTCCGCCAGGGACAGATCCTCCCGGTGCATGGTGGCCACCAAAACCTGGAGCTGCTCCATAGACAATCCTCCCAATAAAAAAACAGGACGACACCGGCCTGGTATCGTCCTCGATGGAGTCGCTACCCTTTGCTCGGAAGCTTAAGTAGGTCAACTTTTTATCTTACACTTCTTGTATAAACATCAAATTCCATATGATCCCGATAGTCCCCATACTCCTCGTAGGATCGGTGGAGATCCACCAGGATACCGTGCTGCTTTGCAGCCTTCTCTTCCTCGGAGGGCTCCTGCATATAGTCGCCGTACAGCACCCGGAGCAGCGCATCATAGTCCCCGGATACGGGGTACTCCCGGCCCTCAAAGGGCAGAGGCACTGCGGAACGGAACCAGGCTGCGGGATAGACGTTCTTCTCATAGCTCCGGGCCGCAGCAAAGAAGCTATGGACATAGGGGCTGTCCGCCCGGCCACAAAGGGCAAGGGAGCGGAAAAGCTTCCCCGGCAGAAGACGGCACAGGGAGAGCATCAGCTTCTTCTTCCGGCTATCTGTATCATATCCACGCCGGTAGAGCGACTTGGCGATGACCACCTTGGAGGCGCAGAACTGCAATCTGCGGCCCAGAGCGGTTTTGCAGGCCATATCGCAGGGGAAAATATCCAGGTAAACCCCCTGATGACATTGGGGATCTTTGGGGTGGAATTTCTCCAGGCAGGTGGTGCCGTTCAGGCGGAGCTTGGAGAAAAACATGGGCCAATGTTGGGAAAATTCCTTCTGGAGGAAGAATTTCTCCTGCTCCAGCACGGCGGGAGCCTCCTGAAGAAAGCGGGTATAGTCCCGGCGGAGCAGGATCACATCCAGGTCATCATCCCAGGGGATAAAGCCCCGGTGCCGCACCGCACCCAGCAAGGTGCCTGCAAAAAGCATATAGGGAATATCCAGTTTTTTACACACCCGGTCAAACTCCTCCAGCAGCTGCAAAAGCGCCTGCCTGTGCTCGGGAAGGGTTGCGGTGGCATAAGCCATAGTAATTATCGACTCCTGTATTTTTTAAGACCCTGAAGGGCGTAGCCTGCAAAGACTCTGAGCCGCCGGAAGAAGGGGATCTTCAGGCAGTCCCGGTAGACTCGCCAGCGGTTGAGGGCACTTTTCCCTTTGTTGGAAGCTCTGGCTCCGGCAGAAATGCGGTAGGAGGCCAGCACCTCCACACAGCCCCGTGCCACATAGCCCGCTTTCAGAAGCTGCAGCCAAAATACAAGATCTTCATGGTAATACTCCGTGGGAAAGCGGTTATTTTGTACGAGCGCGCTTCTGAGCAGCGCCGTGGAGCAGCTGATCACCTGCCTGACCAGAGCAGACTCAAAGCAGGTCTCCTCGGGCACGATGAAATCGTGACAGCAGGCCTCTCCCCGGACATCTATGATTCCATAAGAGCAATAGACCAGATCGGCGCCGCTTTTTTCCAGCAGCTCCAGCTGCCGGGAGAGCTTCTCCGGCTGCCACAGATCGTCTGCATCCAAAAGAGCGATATACTGCCCCTTGCAGAGGTCAAAGCCCCGGTTCCGGGTACGGGCAACGCCCATATTTTTTTCGTTTTTGATCAGGCGGATCCTGGGATCCTCCCGGGCGATCTCCGCCACGACCGGGCAGGTATCGTCCACGGAGCCATCGTCCAGGACCAGAAGCTCCCAATTCTGATGGGTCTGCCCTTGGACAGAGCGGATCGCTTCGGCTATAAACCTATCTGCATTGTATGCCGGCATGATCACCGAGATCAACGGCTCTGTCATTGCTACACCTCTTTTTATCTGGCACCCTTCTGGGTGATGACCACACGAAAGGTCATGAGCAAGCATTTCAGATCCATCCGAATGGAACAGTTCCGGATATACTCCATATCGTAGACGATCTTCTCCTCCGGCAGCAGGTCATAGCCGCCATTGACCTGGGCCCAGCCGGTGAGGCCGGGGGTCACGGCAAGGCGGTTCCTGAAGCCGTGGATATACGTCTCAAATTCCTCATAGAACACCGCTCGCTCGGGGCGGGGGCCCACAAAGCTCATATCCCCAACCAGAATATTCCAGAACTGGGGCAGCTCGTCCAGCCGGGTCTTGCGGAGGAATTTGCCGAATCTGGTACATCTGTCGTCATCGTCCTTTGCCCAGGAGGGGCCGTCCTTCTCCGCATCGTGCCGCATGGAGCGGAACTTGATGAGCATAAAGGGCTTGCCCCGGAGCCCCAGCCGCTCCTGCCGGTAGAAGGCAGGGCCCTTGGAGGTGAAAAACACCAAAATCCCAAGGATCAGCATGGGAACTGAGAAGAGCAGAAGTAAGAAGGCAGCCAGGAATATATCAAACAGTCGCTTGGCTGTCAGGTAGCCCCGGGAGAGCTTCGGCTCTGCGGCGGGGATCACATACTCCTGCCGGACGGATTCCATCAACGGTGCCACGCTCGGCTTGGTAACTCGAGGCATGGACATTCTCCTTTTTTGTTTATGTAATGTGGAAACAGCTCCTGTAAGCAGCACACAGTGACCCGCCGCGGCTGCGCCGGGTCACTGTTGCGCAACTTGAATCGGACGAGGGGATCAGTCCATTACGCTGCAGGTGATGGTAATGGTATACTGAATGTCCTCTCTGCCCAGGTCGGTATCATAGAACTGGGCAATATAGCCCACATCCATCTTCATGGTGTTGATGGTGGAGTTGACATTGGAGATGTACTTGATGGCAGAGGGATCGCCGGTGGCGGCAGCAAACTTCACATCGATGTAGCTCTGCCAGGCAGCCAGCTCCTCCTCGCTCCAGCCATCGGCATAGCCGGCCTTGGCCAGGGCGATGCCTTCGTCCAGCAGGTCACGCATATGGCCGGAGGGGAAGGCAGCGGCGAAATTATTGCGGTTGGCAACCAGCAGGGGCAGCAGAACCTCGACCACACGGCTGTCGCCGGTGAGGTAGGAGGTGCCGTCGGAGACCTTGTTGACCAGGTTATCTTCGATGGTGACGGTGAACTCGTAGATCTTGACCTCGCTGAAGGCCTTGCAGAGGATCTTGACCAGCTCGGCACGGGTGATATTCTGCAGGGGGCGCAGATAGCCATCGGGATAGCCGTCGATCACACCGGCATGGTACAGGGCCTTCCAGTAGCCCTTGGCCCAGTCGGGGATGTTGGTGTAGTCATACTTCTCCTCCAGGCCGGTATCCTTCTGGGGCAGACCGGCGGCCAGGCAGACCATCTTCACAGCCTCGCTGCGGCTGATGGGGTCATCGGGACGGAAGCTGCCGTCGGGATCGCCGCAGATGATCTCATACTCGGCGCAGGCCTGGATATGGGGATAGTACCAGATGCCGGGCTCTACGTCGGTAAAGCTGTGGGAGGTAACGTCCAGGGGCATCTCATAGGCCAGAGCCAGAACCTTGGCCACCTCGGCACGGGTGATATACTGGTCGGGACGGAAGGTGCCATCGGGGTAGCCGTTGAGCACACCCTTCTCGGCCCAGGTGTTGATGTAGCTGACGGCCCAGTGACCTTCCAGGTCAGAGAACTCCACAGCGGCGGAAGCGGGCAGCAGCATGCCCAGGGCCAGCACCAGGATCAGGGCAATGGCAAGAACTTTCTTTTTCATACTGATTCCTCCTAAAAATAATAATGTCAACGATATTTCATCCGGGTTATCCGAAATAATCTGCGTATTTTTCCAGGAAAGCGGTACGGGTGCTCTCCTTCTCGCTGGCGTAGGCATAGCGGATGTCCGTGATCAGGGACATACTGCCCCCGGTCTCCAGCAGCAGGTAGCTCAGCTCCTGGCAGATGGCATCCATCCGGGCATCGCAGGCATCCTCCAGGGCATAGGCCGCATCGATGCAGGAAAAGGCGATGGCCTGCTTACGCTCGGGGGTACGCTCCTCGGGGGGCAGAGCCTCATACTCCGCAATGGCCGAGGCCTCTAAGGCAAGGAGCTGGGCGGTGTAGTGATCCCGCAGGGCATAGACCTCTGCCACCAGCTCCTCGATCCTGGCTTCCTTGGCGGCAAGCTCCGGATCCTCCGTGGGGGCATCGGGCTCGGTGGAAGCATCGGGCTCCGTGGGCTGCGGCTCGGTGACGACCGGCTCGGTAGGCACAGGCTCGGTGGGCACAGGCTCGGTAGGCTTGGGCTGACTCTGGTCAGGCTCCGTGGCCTCCTGGGAGCTATCCGGGGGGAGGGTGGTCTCCGGGGGGGCAGACTGGGTGGGAATGGGCTCTGTGCTAAGGCTCTCCGGGGGAGGTTCCTCCCGGGAGGGGTCCTGTACATCCGGCTCTGTGGGGTCATGGGTGCCCGGCTCCGGAAGGGTGACCTCCGGAAGGGGCTGCTGCCCCCGGCTGTGATCCAGGTAGATACCCAGACCTACCAGGATCAAAAAAGCCAGCACCGCAGGCACGATCCATAGTAGTTTCTTTTTCATAGCGCTCTCCGATCCGGCACAGGGCGAAAGCTACGGCTCTCAGGGCTTCTTTTTCTCCCGGCCGGAAGAATATTTTTCGTAGTTCCTGTAGTAGCGCTTGTCGCCCTCCTGGCGGCTGCCGTTATAGACGAAGCCCAGCACACGCAGGCCAACCAGGTCCAGCTGGCGCATGGCATCGGCCAGGGCACGCTGCTCTACCACACCGCTGCGCACCACCATAATGACACCATGGAGCAGCTTTGCCATAACCAGGGCATCGGTGACGACCGTAACGGGAGGAAGATCGATGATGATATACTCATAGCTCTTGCTCAGAGCCTCCAAGAGCCGGGCCATACGGGCAGAGCCCAGCAGCTCTGAGGGATTGGGGGTGAGATCCCCGGCGCACAGCACATCCATCTCCTCCATGGTGGGGCAGGGACGGATCACCGCACGATGATCCTGATCGCTGATCAGCAGATTGCTCAGGCCGGGGGACGGGGGAAGCTCCAGCTTGGCTGCCACCGTGGGCAGGCGCAGATCCCCATCCATCAGCAGGGTCTTTTTACCGGCCTCAGCCAGGGAGTAGGCCAGGTTGCAGGCGGTCATGCTCTTGCCCTCGCTGCTGAGGGTGCTGGTAACGCCGATGACATGGCAGCTGCGCCCCTCGGCCGGGAAGGAGAACATGATATTGGTACGCAGAAGCTTATAGGCCTCGGCTGCGGCAAAGCTCATATTGGCGCCGAAGCGGGTCTCCGGATTCCAGCGGTCGGGCTGGGAGGTGGTTTTGTTCCTGGCCATCAGCGCACCTCCTTCCCCTTGGCACTGCGGTAGCCGCCATAGTAGCCGCCCCGGCTTCTCTCGTCCAAGTCGGGGATCACGGCCAGCAGCGGCACCTTGGGATAGGCCTCGGTCAGATACTCCTCGGAGCGGATGGTATTATTGAACAGCTCCGCCAGAAGCAGGCACAGCAGGCTCAGCACGAAGCCCAGGCCAAAGCCCAGGGCAGCCATCAGCCCATAGCTGGGGAAGGCCTGCCGGGTGGGCACCACGGAGTAGTCCACCACACGCACAGAGCTGCCGTCCACAATACCGGCGATCTGCCCGGGCAGAACCACGGCAATGGTATTGGCGATGCGGTCGGCCTCCACAGGGTCGGCAGAGGTGACCACCACCTCGAAGATCTCCGTATCATTGACGGAGCCCGCAGCGATCATATCCGAGAGCTCCTCGTAGGTATAGTCCACCCCGGCCAGCTCAATGACACGCTCCAGAGTGGAGCGGCTGCGCAGAATGACCACATAGGTCTTGACCAGATTCTGGGCCGCAGTCAGGGCAGAATCGGAGATGCTGAAGCCGGCAGAGCCCACGGAAATGGAGGTATTATTCACATATAGCATGGTGGTGGCTTCGTACTTCGGGGTGATGAAGAATACGGCGATCCCCAAAAGCAGCGCACCGCACAGCACCGCTGCCACCGCAACGATCCAGCCTCTGCGCCAAATTGCCTGCGCAAGGCGCTTGAACTCTGTGCCGCCCGGTCTTTTTTTCTCCGTCATAGGCTGTCTTCTTTCAAAAGTTTCACTACAGGTCAAAATTTACCGGAAAAGGCGAAAATGGGCACACTTCACCTATTTACACCATTCCGTTTACATTATAATCATAGCCGGGGGAAAAGTCAATAGGGCTGCTCCCTTTTTTGCCCACCACACTTCCGCAGGACAGGCAAAGCCGGAAGAGGGATCCACCTCTTCCGGCTTTCGGGATCATTCTTCCCGGAGCTGCTGGCTGATGGCTTCGGCGGCCTCCCTGACCGCCCGGGCCATAGCCTGGAAGGTCTCCTGCTCCACCGTTGCCATGCAGATGATGGCGATGGCATGGTCGCATTGGCCGCTGCGGTCAAAGATGGGTGCCGCCACGGATTTCAGCCCCAGCTTATACTCCTCGATCTCGTAGGCCACCCCCTGGGAGCGGACGGCCTCCAGCTGCTGCAGCAGGGCCTCCTCCCCGGTGACGGTATGGGGGGTATAGCACTTGCGCTCCCTGCGCTGCAGCAGACGTCTGGCCTCGGAGAGGGATTTCTGGGCCAGGATGGCCTTGCCCTGGCAGGAGCAGTGCAGGGGCAGCCGTGTCCCCTCCTCGGAGACGATGCGGAAGCCGCCGTGGGGCTCCTCGCACAGGGCCAAAAGCAGCTCGTTGCCGGAGAGCCGGGCTAAATAGGCAGACTCCCCGAAGCGATCCACCAGCTCCTGCAGGTAGGGGGTGCAGCAGCGGGGCAGATCCCAGCTCCGGCTCACGGCGCTGCCCAGCTCAAAGAGGTGGTAGCCCAGGCGATATTTGCCATCGGAGCTGTTCTGCTCCACCACGCCGGAGTCCAGCATGGAGGCCAGCAAGCCGTGGATGGTGCTCTTGGCCCAGCCGGTGCGCTGCTCCAGCTCACGCAGAGACAGGGCCCGCCGCTCCTGCCAGAAGCAGTCCAGCAGCCGGATGGCCTTCTCTACGGAGTAGACCCGTCTTCCTCTGGTTTCCATAGTGGCGCACCGTCCTTTCCCTTTACTTCAGATAGATATATTTGCCGCCCCGGTATGCTTTGGCCACGCCGATGCGCTGGGCAGAGGGCACAGCCGTCTTCAGCTCCTCATACATGGCATCGGCATCCCCGGGATCCACGGCGATCAGCAGGCCGCCGGAGGTCTGGGGGTCAAAGAGCATATCCTGCACCGCCAGGGGCACTTCCCCGGCCTCCACCTGGGCCTCGGCAAAGTGGCGGTTGCGGTACATCCCCGCCGGGAGCATCCCCCACTCCGCAAACTCCAGGGACTCGGGGATCAGATCCATTTTGGAGGTATCGTACTCGATCTCCACGCCGCTGCCCTGGGCCATCTCCAGCGAGTGGCCCATGAGGCCGAAGCCGGTGACATCGGTGCAGGCATGAACCCGGTACTTCACCATGACATCCCGGGCGGACTTATTGAGGGTGGTCATAAGGGTTTTGGCCCGCTCCTTAAGCTCCGGGCTCAGGAGATCCGCCTTGGCGGCGGTGGTCAGGATGCCGATGCCCAGGGGCTTGGTCAAAAACAGCACGTCACCGGGCTTGGCACCGCAGTTTTTCAGCAGCTTCTCCGGGTGGACAAAGCCCGTGACCGCCAGGCCGTACTTGGGCTCGTCATCTAAGATGCTGTGGCCGCCGGTGATGATGGCACCGGCCTCATAGACCTTGTCGTAGCCACCACGGAGCAGAGCATGGACCGCCTCCCTGGGCAGGCTCTCGGGCACGGCCATAATATTCAGCGCCAGCTTGGGCTCGCCGCCCATGGCATAGACATCGGACAGGGCATTGGTGGCGGCAATGGCACCGAAGGTATAGGGGTCATCGTCAATGGGCGGGAAGAAGTCCACGGTCTGCACCAGGGCCAGCTCATCGGAGATGCGGTAGACCGAGGCATCGTCGGACTTATCAAAGCCCACCAAAAGATTGGGGTCAGAGTGGACACGGATGCCGTCCAGCAGCTTGGCCAGCACACCGGCCCCCACCTTTGCGCCGCAGCCGGCGCACTTGGCTAACTTGGTCAGTTTGATATCCTCCATGAGTTATCCCTCCGAAAATCTTAAAATTGCCTCCAGCACGCCGCCGCCGATGGCGAGGGCCTTATCGGAGACCTGATAGCAATAGGAGACCTCGCCCCGGGGGTCTACGTCACCGGCCTTCATGCCCTTGTGGACGGGGACACCCTCGGCCAAAAGGCCACGGAGCACACCGCCCAGCTGGCAGTACATAGGCTCCTCCCCCACATAACCGGCCACATCCCCCTGCTCCACCAGATCGCCGATCTGACGGGCAGGCACGAACACACCATCTGCCGGGGCACGGAGCACCCGCTCACCGGCAAAGCCGCCGATGAGGCCGGGGATATTGGTATTGGGCAGGGGCGAGCCCTCGGTGAGCACTCTGCCCAGGGTATGGCCGCGCATGGTCTCCACGGCGGCATGGCAATCCACACCCACCGTAAAGCCGGGGCCTACCCCCACCACGCAGGGGGCATGGGTGATACGGGTGCCCAGGTTGCGCTTGGCCAGGATGGCATCCACCACCGCATCGGGCCTCAGCTCCGCAATGCAGGCCCCCTCGGGGTCTGCCAGGACGGGGATCTTGCCCTCGTGAAGCAGCTGCAAAGCCTGCAGGCTGTCTTCGGCATAGGCGGCGGTCACATCCTCCACACGGGTCTCGCCGTGCAGGATGGCCTGGGAGAAGCAGACCGTCCGGCGGATGGCCGTGGGACGGGGCAGGTCGGTCATGACCACCTGCATCCTGGCATGATACAGCCGCAGGGCAATGCCGGAGGCCAGGTCACCGGCGCCTCGGATCAGTACGAGCATAGGATCTCTCCTTTTTGTAAAGATGCCACCACCACGGGGCAGCGCAGGAGCTTCGCCAGGGCCAGGGCAGCGGCAATGCGCTCGGGGCTGTCGGCCTGGTTGATGAAAACACGGTGGTGCAGGGCTTCCCGCTCCAGCACCCGGGCCACCGCAGGGGGATCGGCAAGCTCCGACCCGGCCAGGAGCGCAAACCGCTCCGGGCGGTGGGCCGCTAAGGCTACGGGCCGGTTCAGCCCCGATGCCCCCACCACGCAGATCACCTGCTCTGCCTCAGGGGGGATCACCGGCTCATGGGGCAGATGGGCCTTCAGGGGCAGGTGCTTGGAGCCATCCGCCTCCACCAGCACATAGTCCGCCAGAGCAGCCAGCTCCGAAATGGGCTGCCGGGGCGCCGTGAGCTTGCCGGTCTCGCAGGGCGTGCCCACGCAAATTACGCCCTGTACCGCCTCCGTCCGCTGTACCACGGGGAGATGGGGCGGCGGGAAAATATGGGTGGTGGTGCAGAGGATCACCGAGCCGGGCAGCTCCCCGGCCAGGCGGTAGAGCAGACCGGTCTTGCCGCCGCCGCCTATGACGGCGGTGACGCCCTTACGGATCTGCAGGGCTTCGGAAAACATACCCATGGGCTACCCCTTTCGTTATTCTATGATTAGAATAACACGTTTCGTTTTTTTCGTCAACCAAAAAAAGTTGACCGCCTGCCATAATTTATGGTATACTATAGCCATGGAACAGAACTTTCATCCGGTCCTCTCCCTGCGGCTCTTTTGCGGCGAGGAGAAATGCTTCGGCCCCGGCGTGGCAGAGCTGCTGCGCAGAGTCAGGACGGAGCACTCCCTCCGTGGGGCAGCCATCAGCATGGGCATGGCATACTCCAAGGCATGGACCGTTGTCAAAAATTCCGAAGCTGCCTTGGGCTTCAAATTGCTGGTTTCCACCACCGGCGGCAAACACGGAGGAGGTGCAACGTTGTCCCCTGAGGCCGAAAGGCTACTGGCCGCCTACGAGGAATACCGCAGCCGTCTGCGCCAATACGCACAGGAGCAGTTCCCCATCTACTTCCCCCAGCTGACCTAAATAACGAAAGCCGCTCCCAACCGAGAAATCGGATGGGAGCGGCTTTTATTCCCCACGCCGGGCATCGGTCATGTTTCCATAAACGGGAATTTAGCGTTGGAGTGGTGAATGATGAATCGTGAATGGTGAATGGCGAAGGTATGCGCTTTGCGCATTGATTTTAAATAAATCGGCGGAGCCGATACCTCCATTATTCACTATTCACCATTCGTTATTCACCAAATATAAATTTCCGTTTATGGCTTTACGCATTTCTTTCTCACAGGGTCTTCAGCTTGTCGTTGAGCTTTTGGTAGATGGTCTGGCGCATCCATTTCTCTGAGGAGGCGGCTACGGCCTCCTCCAGGGGAAACCAGCGGACCGCCTTGTTCTCATCGGGCTTGTGGCGCAGGGGCTGCCGGGGGTCGGCCTCTAAGAGATAGGTCACATTGAGATGCAGGTGGGAGGAGAGGAATTTCCCCTTCTTCACATGGCCGTCCACGCAGAGGATCTCCAGGGAGTAGATCTCCTCGCTTACGGGACGAAGCTCCTCCAGGCCGCTCTCCTCCCGGGCCTCCCGGAGGGCGGTCTGCAGCAGGTCATGCTCCCCATCGCAGTGGCCTCCCAGCCAGCTCCAGGCATCATAGAGATTGTGATAGGCCATTAAGACCTGCTTCCGGTCCGGGGAGACGATCCAGCTCGATGCCGTCATATGGGCAGAGGGGTCGGCTCTGGTATAGAGGTCGCCGCCCTGCTCCAGGCGGCGGAGGATCTCGGCCTTATCGGCCTCCTCCTGGGCATTATAGGGCACATAGCTCCGGATTTTCTCCAGCATGGTCTCCCTCCTTTAACCGGCTAAGATATGGGCATCCAGCACGCCCTCCACCTGCCGCACCTCCTGCAGCAGCAGCTCGGCGCTTTTGCGCATCTGGCCGGTCTCTGCGGAGATGCTCACCGAGGCGCTGCCTCCGGTGGGGACGGTCTGGTGGATGGTGAGTATATTCGCACCGAATTGGGCAAAAATGCTGAGTATGGAGGATAGCAGCCCCCGCTCATCCCGCAGGAGGAACTGGAAGCTTAAGATCCGCCCCGCCATCATATTGCGGAAGGGGGCGATGGAATCCCGGTACTTATAGAAGGCGCTGCGGCTGATGCCGGTGGCACGGGCGGCCTCGTTTACGGTGCTGACCTGACCGGTCTCCAAAAGCCACTTGGCCTCGGCCACCTTTAAAAAGACCTCGGGTAGGGCTGCCGCTTCTACAATATAATATTTGGGTAATTCCATCATACTGTCCGCCTCCTGTGCGCAATGCAGGTGCATTTGTATTTATACCGAGAACATTTTACCACAGCCTCTGCGGAAAAGCAAGGCGGGAAAGGAGCAATTGTCTATGAAAAAAATCTACCGTCTGCTGCTGATCCTGGTGCTGGGAGTCCTGGGGATCTGGCTGACGGTGCGCTTTCTGCTGCCCATCGGCCTGCCCTTTCTCCTGGGCTGGGGCATCTGCCGCCTGGCACGGCGACCGGCCGCCGCCCTGGGGCGGAAAAGCGGGCTGCCGGGCTGGCTCTGCAGCCTGGTCTGCGTGGGGGCGGTGTTTGCGCTGCTCTCGGGGGGGATCTATCTGCTGGGCCAGCTTTTGGTGGGGCAGCTGCAGCGCCTGGGCAGCAGGCTGCCGGAGCTGATCGCCTCCATGGAGGGGCCGGTGGAGGAGCTTTATGACCGCCTGCTGCGGCTGACCCGGCGGCTGCCGGACTCCCTGGGCGAGGCGGCGGAGCAGTGGGTGGAGGAGCTCTTTGCCGGGGGCAGCGGCATGGTGGAGCGGCTGTCTCAATGGCTGCTGGGGCTGGTGGGACGGATCATCTCCTGCCTGCCGGGGCTCTTCCTCTTTCTGCTGGCTACCCTGCTTTCGGCCTATCTCTTCTCCTCCCGGGAGGAGGCGCTCCGCAGGCTCTGGAGGCGGCAGTTGCCGGAGCAGCTCCAAAGCCGCCTGCGCTCCGGCATCCGGCGGCTGAAGGGCACGCTGATCCAGTACGGCAAGGCCGAGCTGAAGCTCTGCGGCCTGACCTTTGGGCTATTGGCGGTGGGGCTCTTTCTGATCCGGGGCTTCTCCCTCAGCTCCCTGCTCATTGCCCTTTTGATTGCGGTGGTGGATGCCCTGCCGGTCTTCGGCTCGGGCACGGTGCTGGTGCCCTGGGCGGTGGTGGCCTTTTTGCAGGGCGGCAGCGGCAGAGCCCTGGGGCTACTGGGCCTCTATGCCGCAGCCGCCATAGGCAGAGCCTTCTTAGAGCCCAGGATCTTAGGCAAGCAGATGGGGCTGGATCCCCTGCTGACTCTGCTTTGCATCTACGGGGGCTTCCGCCTCTTCGGCATCCCCGGCCTGATCCTGACCCCCATCCTGGCCATGCTGCTGAAGCAGCTTTATGACAGCTTCTCCCCGGCCTGAAGCTCCTGCAGCAGCTCAGCCAGAGTCTGCAGGGCGGCCGGCAGACGGTCTGTATCCAGGCTGGCATAGTTGAAGATCAGGATGCCGGGGGCCTGGGGGCTCCGGCCATAGTCGCTGAGGAAGCGGAGATCCAGCCCCCGCTCCCGGGCACGCTGCCGCAGCAGGGGATCCGGCACAAGGGCAGGCAGATGCAGAAGAAAATGGGTACCGGCGCTCTCCTCCTCTACGGTGCAGAGGCCATGCAGGGGGCTGCTGCGCAGCAGGGAGAGGATCCTGATCCGCTTCTCCCGGTAGTGCTTTTTCAAGCGGTTCAGATGCTTCTCGTAGCTGCCGGAGGCGATGAAGGCCGCCAGGGTATACTGCTCAAAGGCCGGGACGGCGCAGGAATAAAAGCCCAGCTTCTGCTGCCAGCGCTCCAAAAGGGGCTGGGGCAGGCAGGCATAGCTGATGCGCAGGGAGGGGGCAATGGTCTGGGAAAAGCTGCTCATATAGATCACCTTCTGCCCCCTGTCCAGGGAGAACAGAGGGGGCAGCGGCTTGCCGCGGTGGCGCAGCTCGCTGTCGTAGTCGTCCTCGATGAGCCAGCGGCCCGGCTCCTCCCAGGCCCAGGCCAGCAGCTCCCGGCGGCGGCGGATGGGCATGACGATGCCCGTGGGATAGTGGTGGGCCGGGGAGAGATGGGCGATGCGGGCGCCGCTTTGGCGCAGGGCCGTCTCCTGCATTCCGCCGGCATCCAGGGGGATATGGCAGAGGGTGAGGGCATTGGCCTCGTAGACCCGGCAGATGCGGCTGTAGCCCGGATCCTCCACAGCATAGGGGCTATCACGGCCCAAAAGCTGCACCAAAAGGCCATACAGATGTTCGCTGCCTGCGCCGATGATGATCTGGTGGGGGGAGACCAGCATCCCACGGAAGCGGTAGAGATGGGCGGCGATGGCCTCCCGCAGCTCCCGGACTCCACGGTAATCCACACGGTGCAGCAGGGCATCGCCCCGGCTGCTGATGACCTCCCGCATGGTCTTGGCCCAGACCGACAGGGGGAAGGGCAGAGCCTTGCCGCTGCCGCCGCTGAGGTCATAGAGGGGCGGCTGCTGCTCCTGCTCCTCCGGGAAAACGGGCGGCTCCGGCTGCCCCTGCTCCGGGGCGCCGATGGCGCAGACATAGACCCCGCTGCGCTCCCGGGCATAGGCATAGCCCTCGGCGATCAGCTGGGCATAGGCGGTCTCCACCGTGACCACGCTGACCCCCAGATTGGCGCTCAGGCTCCGCTTGGAGGGCAGACGGCTCCCCGCTGGGAGCTTGCCGGAGCGGATATCCTCCCGGATATGGGTATAGAGCGCTGTGTACAGGCTGCTGCCCTTTTCCTTTTCCAATGTGTATGTCAGCATGGCTTCCTCCATCTGGTCTGGTTAAAAATACTTATTCTGGTGCTTTTTATCATACCAATTTGCAGTATAATCCATAGCGAAATAAAAAGCAAGAGGGAGGTGAGAAAATGAGAAACTCCATCTGGATGCATCGGCTGTGCCTGGCGGCAATCCTGGCAGCTCTGGGCTGCGGTGCCACCTTCCTGCACATCCCCTACCCCCTGGGCTACCTGAACTTAGGCGACTGCATCGTGCTGCTGAGCGGTCTGCTGCTGCCCCCGGGCTGGGCCATGGCGGCTGCCGGGATCGGCGCTGCCCTGGCAGATCTCTTCCTGGGCTATGCCCTCTATGCCCCGGCTACCCTGCTGATCAAGGCGGGGATGGCCCTGGTGATGGCCCTCCTCTGCCGCAAGCTCCGCAGGCTGCGCAGCCTTTTGGGAGGCATTGTGGCGGAGAGCTGGATGGTACTGGGCTATTTTCTCTATGAGCTGCTGCTCTACGGCGCTGCCCCGGCGGCTCAGAGCGCTCTCAGCGTCAATCTGCCCCAGGCAGGGGTGAATCTGGCGGCGGCAGCCGCCCTGTTCCTGCTGCTGCAGAACAGCAAGCTACTACATAAGATGAGAAGAGGTATTCACTATGAACCATGAACTGTATGAACAGGCTGCGGCCGTGACCCGGGCATTGGTGGAAAAAGCCGGGCTCCGTAAGGGCCAGATCGTGGTGGTGGGCTGCTCCACCAGCGAGATCTGCGGCAGCCGCATCGGCACAGACTCCCGTCCCGAGGCCGCCGAGGCGGTATTCCGGGGGATCTATGAGGTGCTGCAGGCCCGGGGCATCTACTTAGCCGCCCAGTGCTGCGAGCATCTGAACCGGGCCATCGTCACGGAGGCCGGGGCTGTCCCCTTTGCCGAGGCCGTGAATGTGGTGCCCCAGCCCAAGGCCGGAGGCTCCTTTGCCACCGCCGCCTATGCCGCCTTTGAGAATCCCGTGGTGGTGGAGCATATCCGGGCCGATGCCGGTCTGGATATCGGCGGCACTCTGATCGGGATGCACCTGAAGGAGGTGGCCGTGCCCCTGCGCCTGGGCATTGACCGCCTGGGCGAGGCCCTGCTGCTGGCCGCCCGTACCCGTCCCAAGTTCATCGGTGGCATCCGGGCCAGGTACAATGAGGAGCTGCTGTAATGAAGGATCTGCCCCTCTTTCCCTGCGCTGACGGCATGGCCTCCCTGGTTCTCAGCGAAATTCCCTATAAAAGAGAAGCCTATATCCTGGTACGCTCGGTCTACGGCTCTCTGGATGGCCTCTTACGGGACTGCGCCGCCTTCTGCCGCAGCGCCGGAGCGGAGCAGGTCTATGCCGGAGGGGAGCAGGATTTTTCCGCCTACCCCGTCTATGCCCGGCTGGTGGAGCGGAGCCTGGACAAGGCAAAGCTCCCCGAGACGGAGGCGAAGGCGGTTTTGACCACCGATCCGGAGTGGACGGAGCTGTATAACCGCAGCTTCCGCCGGGTCCACGGGGCCAAGACCTACCGCTCCACCCCGGAAAATGCCTATTTCGTCCTGGAAAAGGGGCAGCGCATCGGCCTGGGCCAGCTCATCGACAACGAGCTGGCAGCGGTAGCCAGCCTGTCACCGGGCTGCGGCGAGAAGAGCCTCCTGGCCCTGGCAAGGGAGCTGCCTGTGGAGAAGATCCGCCTTCTCTGCGCCGAGGAAAACGCCCCCGCCACAAGGCTCTATGACCGCCTGGGCTTCTCCCGGGACCGGGTGAAGCGGATCTGGTACAAGGTGCTTTAAAAAACACTTGCATTTCAGGACTTTTGTGCTATAATATGGGCGAAATCCAATAAAATATCAAAGGAGATTACATTATGCCTCTGGTAACTACCACTGAAATGTTCAAGAAGGCCTACGAGGGCGGCTACGCCATCGGCGCTTTCAACGTCAACAATATGGAGATCGTGCAGGGCATCACCGAAGCCTGCGCCGAGACCAAGTCTCCTGTGATCCTCCAGGTTTCCAAGGGTGCCCGTGCCTACGCCAACCACACCTACCTGACCAAGCTGGTTGAGGCCGCTGTCATCGAGAACCCCGAGATCCCCATCGCCCTGCACCTGGACCACGGCCCCGACTTCGCCACCTGCAAGAGCTGCATCGACGGCGGCT
>JAFQCY010000043.1 GCA_017399355.1 Oscillospiraceae bacterium | reverse complement strand
TACCCGCAGGATCGTCACCGTCTCCGGCGAGGCCATTGCCAAGCCGCAGAATTTCATTGTCCGCATCGGTACGTCTTTCCACGATCTGCTGCAGGAGGCCGGCGGCCTCAATGACAAGACCGAGCGTGTCATCAGCGGCGGCCCCATGATGGGTGTTGCCCAGAGCGATCTGGCTGTGCCGGTGGTCAAGGCCACCAACTCCGTGCTGTGCCTCCTAAAGGATGTCAACGGCGCAGCGGAAAATCCCGTCTGTCTGCGCTGCGGCAAATGCGTCATTGTCTGCCCCATGCTTCTGCAGCCCCTGTACCTCTACCGCTTTGCCAATGCCAAGCGGCTGGATGAGCTGCAGCGGCTGAACCTCATGGACTGCATGGAGTGCGGCAGCTGTGCCTTCACCTGCCCCGGTAAGCTCCCCCTGGTGGAGTCCTTCCGCAAGGGCAAAAAACTGTTAAGGGAGGCGGCGAAAAAATGAAACTGACCATTGCTTCCTCGCCCCATATCCGTGGGAATTTCCGCACCCGGCGCATTATGCTGGACGTGGTGCTGGCCCTGCTGCCTGCTCTGGCGGTGGGTGTTTGGGTGCTGGGGCTTCGTGCCCTGGCGGTGACGGCGGTGTCCGTGGCCTCTGCCCTCCTGGCGGAGTGGCTTTACAGCCTGATCACCCGCAGCCGCAATACCATCGTGGACGGCTCTGCGGCGGTCACCGGCCTGCTTCTGGCCCTGACCCTGCCCCATACCGTGCCCTACTGGCAGGTGGCGGTGGGCAGCGTGTTTGCCATTGTGCTGACCAAGCTCCTCTGCGGCGGCCTGGGCCAGAACATCTTTAACCCCGCCCTGACAGCCCGTGCCTTTTTGATGCTGATCTACCCCCTGGGCCTGACCCGCTATGTGGGGGTGGATGGTGTCACCGCCGCAACCCCTCTGCACCATATGGTCATGCCTGCCCTCCCCGAGGAGAGCCTGCTGGATCTGTTCCTGGGCAACTGCCCCGGCTCCATCGGCGAGCTTTCGGCCCTGGCGCTGCTTCTGGGCGGCGGCTACCTGGTGCTGCGCAAGGTCATCTCCCCCCGTATCCCCCTGGCCTATCTGGGGACGGTGGCGGTGCTGACCCTGATCTTCCATAAGACCGATGCCCCGCTGCAGTGGATGGCCTACAGCCTGCTCTCCGGCGGTGTGGTGCTGGGCGCTGTGTTTATGGCTACGGACTATTCCACCTCTCCTGCCACTGCCATGGGCCAGTGGATCTTCGGCCTGGGCTGCGGCGTGCTGACGGTGCTTTTCCGCTACTTCGGCCTCTTCCCCGAGGGTGTCACCTATGCGATCCTGCTGATGAATGCCCTGGTCTGGGTCATTGACCGCTATACCGCCCCCAGACGCTTCGGCACAAAGAAGGGAGGCAGCAACAAATGAAAAAATCCGTTTTTCTGCCTCTGATCGCCATTGTGCTTATGGCCGCTCTGCTCTTCGGCCTCAGCTTCGGCCTGCAGGGTGTGGCCTCCGCTAAGGCTCAGGAGGAGCATCTGAAGCTGATGCAGACCCTGCTGCCCGGCAGCGAGACCTTCACCGTAGAAGCCTATACCGGCGAGGATGTGAATATCCGCTCCGTCCATAAGGGCGAGACCGGCTTCGTCATTGAGACCGCCACCCAGGGCTATGCCCATGAGCTGGTGGTGCTGGTGGGCGTCAGCAGCAAGGGCTATGTCACCGGCCTGGTGGTACGGGAGTGCCACGAGACCGCCGGTCTGGGCAGCCGTGCCTTGGGCGACTGGCAGTATCTGGCCCAGTACCTGAAGACCGAGGGCGATGCCGCAGTCGGCACGGATATCGATGCCATTACCGGCGCCACGGTCACCTCCAAGGCCATCACCCGCTGCGTCAATTCCGCCGTCTGTTTTGTGACCGGTGCCGATGCCGACTCCGGCGCCACTTCCTGGGGAGGCTGATACGATGAAGAAAAATACCTACTTCCTCAATACCGCCCTGGCTGTGGTTCTGGGGCTGGCTCTGCTGGTCTGTGTGCTGCTGCGCAGCTTTGTCCCCGGGCTGATCTTGCCCCGGCTGGATATTCCCAATATGGTGCTGCTGTCCCTGATTGCCCTGCTGGCCGATCACTATCTGGCCAAGGATGCCAAGCGCTGCTATCTCTGCATCCCTCTGCTCTCCGGCCTGAGCTTCGGTCTGCTGCCCTTTGCCGCAGGCTTCCTCACGGGCTGGGAGGCTCTTTGGACGGGCCTCATCGGCGCAGCGGTCTTTACGGCCCTGACCTTCCTCTTCTCCTCTGCCCGGGAGCGGCTCTCTACCGGCCCTAAGGCCCGTCTTGCCCCCGTGCTCACCGCCTTCGGCCTGTACCTGGCCTGCCAGTGCTTTGCGGGCCTGCTGTGATTCCTGATCAAAACCGCTTCCCCTTCGGGGGCAATGTCATTAAGTTAAGAGAGAACCGGACTTCACAGAGATGTGGAGCCCGGTTTTTTTGTAATAATTTCAAAAAAGCACTTGACAAATGATGAAAAATGTGCGGCCTTTTTGCTAACTGCGGTTAGCAAAAAGGCC
>JAFQCY010000042.1 GCA_017399355.1 Oscillospiraceae bacterium | reverse complement strand
GGCCTTTTTGCTAACCGCAGTTAGCAAAAAGGCCGCACATTTTTCATCATTTGTCAAGTGCTTTTTTGAAATTATTACAAAAAAACCGGGCTCCACATCTCTGTGAAGTCCGGTTCTCTCTTAACTTAATGACATTGCCCCGGTGGGAGGCAGATTATTTATGCAGGTTATTCCTCGGTCTGCTTGCCGGCTAAGAAGCCATAGACCAGAGCAGCCAGGACGCCGCCCAGCAGCGGAGCCAGGATGAATACCCACACGCAGCTCAGGGCTTCGCCGCCTGTGAAAAGAGCGGGGCCAAAGCTACGGGCCGGGTTCACAGAGGTGCCGGTGAGGGCAATTCCCAGGATATGTACCAAGGTCAGGCTCAGACCAATGACGATGCCGCTGACAGCGGAATTCTTGATCTTGGAGGTGACACCCAGAATGGCAAAGACAAACACAAAGGTCAGGATCACTTCAATGAGGATGGATTGGGCGATACCGGGGTTTACATTGTTGGCGCCGAAGCCGCAGTCCCAGCCGAAGAGCACACCAAGGATCGCAGCGCCGGCGATGCCGCCTGCAAACTGGGCGATAACATAGCCCACGAAATCCTTAAAGCTCAGCTTGCCGGAGACCAGCATGGCAATGGAAACAGCCGGGTTAATATGGCAGCCGGAAACATTGCCGATGGAATAGGCCATAGCCACGATGACAAGGCCGAAGGCCAGAGCCGTGAGCAAATAGCCGGAGCCGTTGGCAGCATCACAGCCCACAGCCACAGCCGTACCGCAGGCCAAAACCACCAGGATCATGGTGCCGAGAAATTCAGCCAGGTACTTTTTCAGAGAACACATGGTAATTACCTCCATTCAAATATTTGGTTGTGCTTTTATCAATATAGCACACTAAAGAGCGAAAGTCAAGAGCAGGCTGTACCTTGTTTTTACGAAATATCCACTTGGATGACAGATATTCCCTTTTAAAGAAAGGGGGCCGTCTCACCAAGGAGTGAGGCAGCCCCTTCTATTTTCACAGGATACCGGATTGAATTTCGCCTAACAGACCAAAGTGCCGGGCAGATCCTGGCTGGAGGAGAGCACCTCAATGACCACACGGTGCTGTTTGGCCAGCTCTACACAGCGGTCATGGAGAACCTTTGCGCCGCTTCTGGCCATGGTCAGCATACGGTCATAGCTGATGACATCATATTTCACCGCATCGGGATACCGGTGCGGATCTTTGTCATAGACACCGTCCACATCGGTATAGATCAGGCAGCGGTCTGCCTTCAGAAACGCAGCCAGGGCAACCGCTGTGGTGTCGGAGCCCCCTCGGCCCAGGGTGGTGATATCTCCGGAGGCATTGATCCCCTGAAAGCCTGCCACCAGGACGATCCTCCCCTGCTGCAGCTCCTTCTCGATCCGGTCGCTGCTCAGTCCCAGAACCCGTGCTGCGCCATGGTTACTCTCCGTCTGCAGGCCCGCCTGCCAGCCGGTGAGCCCCACTGCCGGCACAGCCAGGCGGCGAAGGGCGAGACCGCAAAGGCTCACCGAGCAGGTCTCCCCGGTAGAGAGCAGCCCATCCAGCTCCCGTCCGCTGCAATCGGGGTCTACTTCCCGGGCCAGGCCCATCAGCCGGTCGGTCTCTCTTCCCTGGGCAGAAAGCACCCCGATCACCTCATGCCCCTGACGGTGAAGCGCTGTCAGTTTTCGTGCGGCGGCATAGAGCTTTGCCGTATCCGCCACAGAAGAGCCCCCGAATTTCAGTACGTATCGTGCCATATTAAGACACCTCCTTTCCCTAACAGTTTATTCTTTTTCCCCTATGCTCGACACAAAAAAACGCCCTCCGAAAATGACTTTCGGAGGGCAAGGTCGGTTGAAATGAACCTACGCTCGTATTGGATCAGCTGTCAGGCTCAGTATAGCAGCAGTTCAGCGAAAAGTCCGTCGAATCCGGGCATGGACTCAGAAAAACGCTGCCACAAGGCCGATCAGGGTCGAGGCAAGGACACTGAGTCCGTAGAGCACGGCGGTGATGGCCAGGTTTTCCTTCAGGTTGCGGTTGTTGCGGAAAAGCACCAGGAGGCCGATGCCGCCATTGGCAAAGAGGCCGGAGAACATGGCGCCCAGGCTGATCACACCGCTTAAGTAGGACTCCGTAATGACCACAGAAACGGAGCAGTTGGGAATCAGGCCGAAGAGGCCCACAATGGCTTCACCCAGGACAGGCTTGCTCAGGATGGTGCCCGAGAGGCGCTCTACACCGATGAACCGGAACAGCAGCTCCAGCGCAAAGGTAACAACATAGAGCATCAGAATGATCTTGACCGTATGCTTCAGGGCGGCCAGGAAGACATTGCCCTCCTCATCATCGCAGTCGCAGTTCTCCCGGTGGCAGAAGCCGTGGATATCCTTGTGGGAGCGGATCCAGCGGTTTAAAATCCCGTCGGCGGCATAGCCCAGGAGGATGCCCATGGTGGCCTTTACCAGAAGGATCAGCAGAATGGAGCCCACCGTCAGCCCCTTCCCATCAGACAGGGAGGAGAGCATGACGGGCAGC
>JAFQCY010000041.1 GCA_017399355.1 Oscillospiraceae bacterium | reverse complement strand
GGCCTTTTTGCTAACCGCAGTTAGCAAAAAGGCCGCACATTTTTCATCATTTGTCAAGTGCTTTTTTGAAATTATTACAAAAAAACCGGGCTCCACATCTCTGTGAAGTCCGGTTCTCTCTTAACTTAATGACATTGCCGGCTGAGGCGGTCTGAATGATTTATCCATACAATTATGTATCCTTACACGCCCAGCTGCTCCAGGGCGGTGAGCTTCAGGCAGGTGCAGAGGATCTCCATGGCGGTCTGCAGCTCGGTAACCGGGGGCAGCGTGGGGGCGATGCGGATGTTGCTGTCCTTGGGATCCTTGCCGTAGGGGAAGGTGGCTCCGGCACCGGTCATGACCACCCCGGCCTCTTTCATGAGCCGCACCACCTTTTTGGCGGTTCCGTCCATGGCATTGAGGCTGACGAAGTAGCCGCCCTTGGGCTTGGTCCAACGGGCGATGCCCAGAGGGGCGATCTCTGTCTCCAGAGCGCTGAGTACCGCATCAAACTTGGGCTTTAATACGGCGGCATGGCGCTGCATCAGCTCCAGGGTGTGCTGCTTATCCCGCAGAAAGCGCACATGGCGCAGGTGGTTCAGCTTGTCGAAGCCGATGGTCTGGCAGCCGATCAGGGCGGTGATGTACTTCTGGTTGGCCACGCTGGCGGCCATAACGCCTACCCCTGCTCCGGGGAAGGTGATCTTGGAGGTAGAGGCGAATTCGTAGACCATATCGCCGTTGCCCTGCTCCCGGCAGAGGCGCAGCATATCCCGGAAGGGGACGAATTCACCCTCAAACTCGTGGATGCAGTAGGCATTGTCCCACATCAGGGCGAAGTCCGGAGCGGTGGGCTTCAGGGCGGCAATGCGGTCGGTGACCCGGTCGGAATAGCAGATGCCGTCAGGGTTGGAGTATTTGGGCACGCACCACATACCCTTGACCTGGGGATCCTTCACCAGCTCCTCCACCAGATCCATATCCGGGCCCTCATCGGTCATGGGCACGGTGAGCATCTCCATGCCGAAGGTCTCGCAGATCCTGAAATGACGGTCATAGCCGGGGGCGGGGCAGAGGAATTTGACTCGTTCTTCCTTGCACCAGGGACGGGGAGAGTGGAGCAGACCGTGGGTGTGGGCCTTGCTGATCAGGTCATACATCAGCTGCAGGCTGGCATTGCCGCCTACAAAGACCTCTTCCGGCTGCGTGCCCAGGATCTCTGCAAAGAGCCGTCTGGCAGAGGGCAGACCGGCAAGCTCGCCGTAGTTACGCACGTCGATGCCGTCGATCTCATAGTCGTCATAATCGACCAAAATCGCTAACATTTCGCTCACAAGATCCAGCTGTTCCTTGCCGGGCTTGCCGCGAGCCATGTTCAGGCTCAGCTTTTTTGCCTTATAATCCTCGTACTTTTTCACCAGCGCCTCATATTCGGCACGGCGTTCCTCCGCAGTGTACAGTGCATAAGCCTTCATTGCGGTACCTCCTGTCTGTCTATGGTATGCTTAGGATGTTCTCAAGTATTCCGCCGGGCCGTCATCATCGGTGAGGATCAGCATACGGCCGTCAATGCGGAATTCGTATTCCACGGTGTAGGGGCTGGCGCCGTCGGTGATGGAGCAGATCAGGCGATGGCCCTCCAGGGTGCAGCTGCCATAGAGCTTGCCATAGTCGCTGCCCTGGTATTTCAGCTCCACGGTCATGGAGCCGTCTTCGAAAAAGCTGATGGTCTCCACCATATTCCGTTCCCCCTCATCGGCGCTGACCCAGACCCCCAGCAGCTCCCGGGGCAGAGTCATGATCTCCTGGGTGGAAACCTCGGTGGATGCAGTGTCCTCCGCAGAAACGGGAGGCAGAGCCTCCTCGCTGCAGCCGGTGAAGCAAAAGAGCGCAAAAACGCTCAAAAGCAAGCAAAAATACTTCATTCCGGCTTCTCCTTTCCAAATCGGGCAGAGAAGCTCAGGTCGCCATTCTCCTTGCGGATGCAGATAAATCTGGTTTCGCCCTCATTGGAGCCTACCAAACTCAGCTTTTCCCCGGCGAAGCACTCCCGGTCAAAGGCCACGTCCAGAGCGGTGTACTCGCCTGTGACATACTGCTCCGCCTCCTGAAGGTAGGCTACGTTATTCAGATGGCCGTTGGCATCGATCTGCTCCGGCCGAACCAGCCAGGTGCCAAGAAGCGTCATATCCGGCGAGGGCTTGAAGCGCAGGGGCTTGGTGGTTCGCTCGGGCACGGGGGTGGGAGCGGTGAGATAATCGGCGCAGACACTCATAGGCTTCACCTTGCGCTCCTTCTCATCCACCACAACCCAGGTCTGCACCGCCTGACCGGCCTCGCCCAGCTGGTCAAAAATGGTGAAATCACGAAGGCTGAAGGCGGCCTTGGGGCTTCTCAGGAAGGTCTCCACCCGCAGCGCACCCACAGGGATCCGCTGCAGACGGATCTGGTAGCGCACCAGCATCCAAAGACAGCCGCATTTGGCCAGCAGATTGTCGTGATCCACCTCCAGCATATAGCTGGCGGCCACGGCGGCCTTCTCCAAGGCCCGGGCAACCTGGGTCAGATTTTTTGCCCCTTCCGGGACGGTGATCTCCATACGTTCTACCATAGGATCATCCCTTAAAAAATATTTTTCCCATTCTACCACGATAAAGAAGTCCCGTCAAGAAAAACCGTCATTTTGTTCCCAAATTTTCCAGAATCAACGGCGATAACTTACCGATAATCGGAAAGTTAGCGCAGCACCTTAGCGAACTAATAACGAATCGCTAATAACTAAGAACTGAGGTGTGCCTCCGGCACGGATTTGGAATGTATCTCCCGTCAAATAGAAATTTGCCGAACAGTTTGCAGCAGCCAAAGCCTTCTCCTTGAGGAGAAGGTGGCAGCCCGAAGGGCTGACGGATGAGGTGGTGTGCGATAGCACGAATTCGCCGTAACCCTTGATATATCAGCGTTTTTGCCTACCGCACACCTCATCAGTCGCCTACGGCGACAGCTTCTCCTCAAGGAGAAGCCTTTGGTGCGCCGCAGCTTTAAGGATGAAGCAAACAGACCGAGAAACATCGATTTGACGGCGGTGCAAGCAGCAACCCCCTGTGTCCCCCTTCAAAGGGGGAGGTCGTTAATTGGATGTGCGGCAAACAGTTCGAGAAACATCTATTTGACGGTAGTGCCAGGAGGGGCATGGATCGTCTCTGCTTTATTCTGTCGCAAAAAAGGAGAGAACTTCAGTCCTCTCCTTGAATGTATGTTTCCTCAAATTGTCCGACCCGCACGCAGAAAGATAGTCCTTTTAACGATCATAGACAAGACGATGAAGATTTGATATGATTTTCCCGGAGGAGATGCTTCATGACAGACACAATCAGATCTATATTCAATGGGAACCTCTCGCCCATACAGTATTTTGGAACACAGAACAGAGAGCTGATGGATTTGCAGCGGCTGTTGAGCCGAAACAGCGAACGAATAACGCAGCTTCTGAGCGAAGAGGGACAAAAAGTCCTGTCCAATTATGAGGATTGGTACCATGAGTACTGCGCAGTCTCGATTGAGCAAGCCTTCTGTGATGGCTTTTGCCTTGCGATGCGGATTATGACGGAGGCGATGTCCGGGGAGCTGTAAGCAATATTTGCATATTTCCCCCCAATTCAGCCATACTAAGCCCTGAGGTGAGGCTATGGAGCGCAGGGCGGACGGGACTTATGTGGGCGAGATCTCCCATGAGAATATCCTGGCCATTTTCGGGGCTGCCGGGGATTTTAACCGCCGGGAGCTGCTGGTGGGGGGACATACATTATATATATATGCCATTGACGGCCTGACCTCCGGCGGTTTTATTTCCGAGTATGTGGTCAAGCCTCTGATGCAGGATGCCCATGCGGCCACCTTGGAGGAGCTGTATCAAAATGCCCTCCGCTCCACGGTCTACAATTCCGTAGCGGGGGAATGCAAGGACCTGAATACGGTGGCCTCCCGCCTGGTCAATGGCTTCTGCGTGGTGCTTTTTGGCCACCGGGCCCTGGCCTTTGAGACCAAAACCGGCGAAAAACGCTCCCCCTCCGCTCCGGAGGTGGAGAATACGGTCAAGGGGCCCAAGGATGCCTTTACGGAGACCGTGCGCACCAATACCAGCCTCCTGCGGCGGCATCTGCGCTCCCCGGCTCTGGGACTTTACGAAACGCAGATCGGTCGGGAGAGCCTGACCAATGTGAGCCTGGCCTATCTGGAGGGCATCACCGACCCGGTATTGGTGGAGCGGATGAAGCAGCGCCTGGGGGAAATCGACATTGACGGTCTCATCTCCCCGGCAGCGGTGGAGGAGTATATCTCCGGCTCCCGGCCCACGGCCTTTCCTCTTCTGCAGTTCACAGAGCGGACCGATCGCTTCGCCCAGGGCTTATTGGAGGGACGGGTGGGGCTGCTGGTGGATGGTCTGCCCCTGGGCTATTTGCTGCCGGTGGATCTGGGCTATTTGATGAGCTCTCCCGAGGATCGGGGAACGGACTACCTGTCAGCCTCCTTTTTGCGGATCTTGCGCTATGGGGCCCTGCTGATCGGCCTGCTGCTGCCGGGCTTTTATGTGGCCATGGCGGCTTTCCATCCCCAGATGTTGCCTACACCTCTGCTGCTCTCCGTCATCGAGAGCAAGCAGTCCGTGCCCTTTCCCACGATTTTTGAGGTCTTGGGCCTGCTATTGGCCTTTGAGTTGCTGCAGGAGGCCAGCGTAGCCCTGCCCAGCTCCATCGGCCAGAGCCTGTCCATCATCGGCGGCCTGGTGGTGGGCTCGGCGGCGGTGGAGGCGAAGCTGATCTCCCCCATTGCCCTTATTGTGGTGGCGGCGGCAGGGATCTGCGGCTTTGCCCTGCCGGGACGGGGCTTTGCCGATGCCCTGCGGCTGTGGCGGCTGATTCTGGCGGTGCTGTCCAGCTTAGGCGGCCTCTTTGGCTTGGCTCTGGGCGGCCTGTGCCTGCTGATCCACCTGGCCGGGCTGCAGTCCCTGGGCACAGCCTACCTGGCGCCCTTCTCCAATGTACGGGGCAAAAAAGCCCTCTTGAGGATGCGGCTAAAGGACGAGGAGTAGGAAAATGGAAAAGAAATGGAAATTTTGTGCAGCACCTTGGTACTGCGAACTAACAACTAACAGCTAAAACCAAGGTGTGCCTTCGGCACGGATTTGGAATATTTAGCCCGTCAAACAGAAATTTGCCGAACAGTTTGCAGCAGCTAAAGCCTCCCTTGTTAAAGGTAAGTGAGACCCCAAATTTTCAATTTGGTTGGTCGAACTTATGCCTTGTGCTGAGGTGGGTCGCCTTGAAAAGGCGACTCGGAGGGATTCCGCACGCCGCAACACCGTTATTCTGCAAGGTT
>JAFQCY010000040.1 GCA_017399355.1 Oscillospiraceae bacterium | reverse complement strand
TGCCTTGGATGATCTCCTTTTCGTTGTCCTACAGCTTAGGCTCGCTCTCTAACTTAATGACATTGGCCTCAGCCGGAGGCGGTCTTTTTTTTGAAGCGAATCTCAAAGAACGAAGCTAAGCCTCCGGCACGGATTTGGAAGATTGATTCCGTCAAACAGAACTTTGCCGGTCTGTTGGAGGTAGCCTAAGCCTCCCTTGTTAAAGGGAGGTGGGTCGCCTTGAAAAGGCGACTCGGAGGGATTCTGCACGCCGCAACACCGTTATTCTGCAAGGTTTTCGGCGAATTCGTACTGCCTGCACGAATCCCCCCGGATCGCCTGAAAGGCGATCCGACCCCCTTTGACAAGGGGGTCTTTGGTGCCTCCAACAGTTCGAAAAACATCTGTTTGACGTTGGTGCCACGGGCGCAGGTCGTGCGCCTTTACGAGGTTCGATGGGGCGTGCTTCTGAAAAGGATCGTGCCAGAGGCTGCCGCCCATGGTTTTGCCTTTCACGATTCCCCGGGCGGCAAGGCGCTGTACGCTGTTTTCCTTGACAAACGCAGTTGATTTCTCTATACTCAAGGTAGAACACAAGAGGAGGAACGTCCTATGAAGCGTCTGCTTTGCTTTCTCACTGCCCTGGCGCTCTGCTTGAGCCTTTGGGGCTGCGGCCTTATGCCGGAGCTCCCCCTGCCCACATCGGAGGAGCCGGAGCCCAGCACCGCTCCCGGCACGGCTGCCCCTACCGGGGCCACCGAGGAGACCCGTCCCACGGAAACAGAGCCTCCCACCCGGACAGAGCCCTCCACGGAGACCCAGCCCCCTGAGACGGAGGTTCAGCTCCGCTGGGAGGATGTGTATGCCCTGCTGCTTTCCAATCTATCCTCTTCCATTCCCATGCTCTACAACGAATACTATCTCTACGATCTGGATGGCGACAACAGCCCGGAGCTTTTTGTGAAGCAGGGCACCTGCGAGGCGGACACCATGATCGAGCTTTACACCATGGCCCCGGCGGGGGCGGAGCGGATCGCCACCCTGGGCGGCTCCCACTCCATGCTCTGCGGTCTTTCGGGGCAGAACGCCTGCCTGCTGGCCACCGGTCACCAGGGCCACGAGTCCATCACCAAGCTGAGCCTTCGGAACGGACAGCTGCAGCAGGAGCTCATCTACGAGGCCTATGGCGAGGAGTATCACCAGTTCACGGGCCTGCCCGGCTATGCGCTGAGCCAGAGAGAGGGCCTTCGCTGGAATGGTAACCCCACGGATCAAAACCAGGACGTGCTGGATAACCACAAGACCCGTCTGCCCTATCTGCTGCGGATCCCCTTTGCAGACCAGTCCGTCTTCTCCGGCCCCAGCTATGACGAGCGCTTTGTCCAGACTGTGGAATTCGCCGGGACCTATACCATTGTAGAGGAGCAGTATGACTGGGAGGGCAACCTCTGGGGCAAGCTGAAATCCGGCGCAGGCTGGGTGGACCTGACGGATATTCAGTACCGCATTGATCTGGCCGCCCCCATCTCTGCCAACTACGCAGACCGCCCTCTGTTGGAGAGCGGAGCCTATGACTATGCCTGCCTGGACAGCTCGGAATACAGCTTCTCCGTGGCCTTCCGTGCCTATGAGACCCTGTACGATGTACGTTTCTATGTTGCCAACCTGGCCATGGACGATCTTTACAGCCGGGAGGTCTTCTACCTGGAGCGCCTGTCGGCAGACCGCCCCCTGGTGGCCGAGCTGGCGCTGCCCATGGATCTCAGCGCCTACACCATCTGCTTTACAGACAGCTACGGTTACAGCCACACCTTTATCCTGACCGATAACGGCAGAAACAACGCCCTGGTCTTTTATGAATATTGAGAGATCAAAACAAGCCGCTCTTCCCGGAGCGGCTTGTTTTTATGGAGCGGAACTGCCCTCCAAAAGGAGCCTGGCCAGCTGATCGGCGAAGAATTCTGCGGAAAGCAGGGCCTCGGAGAGGGTGTTTCCTGCCGTGCCCACCTCCAGGAGCAGGGAGTAGGGGCTCAGATGCTGGTTATAGCGCTGGCTCCGCAGGGCAAGCTCCCGGAAGAGGCCCGGCGCCTCTTTCTCGCAGAGCACCTGGAGCTTTAGGGCCATGGACAGATTCTGCCGCCAATGGGGATGGCTCTGCCCGGCGGCATCCGTACCCATGACAAAGAGCAGCTGCGCCCCCTGCCTGCCCTGTACCTGGGAGCAGAAGGCCAGCTGAGCCCCCGTCCCATCGGCCACCGCATCCCGGTGGACATCGATCACCATCTGAATGGTGGGATACTGCTGCAAATAGGCACGGATGGTCTCCTCTGCCCGGCCATAGGCATCCTCGTAGCCGTAGGTATCGTGTAAAGTGGTATCGTGGAGGGTATGGATCCCGGCGGCATTGAGCCGATCCGCAATGGCCTGTCCCACCCGCAGCACATTATAGGCCGGATCAGCGGTACGGTAGGCGGCGGTGGCGGCATAGTAGGCCCCCTCCTCCTGGGTGTAGGCCTCGGTGGCATGGGTATGGACGATGAGTACCAGAGGCCCCTGCTCCACCGAAAGCCGCAGCGGCTCTGTCAGAAGGGCCGCCTTATCATAGTCCAGGCCGCTGCCGTCTGCAATAGGCACCAGCTCCGCATCCGCAGGAGAAAACTGTAGGCTGGGGATCTCCGGCAGGGCATACAGCAGCTCTGGGTACACCCCGGTGGTCGGCGCTGCAGCCTCGGCCTCCGGCAGCAGCTGCCGCTCACTCAAAAGCCGAACTACCGCCGCCGTCAGCAGCAGAGAAAAGCAAAGCCAGCGAAGAGATCCATAGAGCTTTGATCTCATAAGAACACCCCCAAAGATATATATGCGAAAGGAAAAACCCTCAGAACCAAAAGTGTTTTCCTCTTTTCAACAAAAAAAGCAGGAAAAAAACTCTGGAATTCGTTGTCTTTCCCATGGAAAATCGGTAGACGAAACAGAAAAAATCTGCTATAATACCATTAGTACGAGTATGCCCTCCGATCATCTGAGGAAAGGAAGTCCAAATCATGCTGAAAGGTCTCTCCGCCATCGTTTTTCTTCCCGATGACTCCTCCAAGACGGGCTATCCTCGTCCCCTGATGCTCAGTAAGGTTCTGGGCGCTCCCCTGCTCGCGTGGCTGTCTGACGCACTGTACGACAGCGGTGTCGGGCGCTTCTTTTTGGTCTGCCACGAGCGTTTCGTGGCCGAGGCCTGCGCCTGCCTGCCAAAAGAGGCAGAGGTCATGACCACCGCCGATGCCAATGCGGCGGATCTGCTCCATGTGTTCCTGTCCACGGCGGATGAGAGCGAGGAGCTGGTGACCATTTTGGCAGGCCCTGCGGTGTTCTGTCCCCTGCTGGCCAGCCGCAGCGGCAGCCCCAAGGCCGCCCCTGCCTACCGGGCCGACCGGGAGCAGCTCATGACCGCCCTGGATGAAGATTTTTACTTCCCCCGGTTTTTGAGGGATAATTGCGCTGTTTTGAGCGATTTTGACGGATTTTTCACCGTAGACAGCCCCGCTGCCGCCCTGAATCTGGCAGACCGTCTCCGCCGGGATCGGATGCTCAGGCTCATGAAGCAGGGCGTGGAGATCTACGATGCCGACAGCTGCTATATCGAGCCCACGGTGCGCATCGAGACCGGCGCCAGGCTCCTGCCCGGCACCATGCTCAAGGGCAGCAGCATTATCCGCTCCGGCAGCGTCATCGGCCCCTGGTCCGTGGTGGAGAATGCCGAGATCGGTGAGCGCAGCGTGATCAATGCCTCCCAGGTCTACAATTCCAAGGTCGCCTCCGATGTTCAGGTCGGTCCCTATGCCCATCTCCGGGATGGGGCACAGCTGGGCCGTGGGGTGAAGATCGGCAATTTCGTAGAGGTCAAGAACAGCACCTTAGGCGAAAACACCTGGGCCAGCCACCTGTCCTACCTGGGCGATGCGGAGATCGGTGAGCGCTGCAACTTCGGCTGCGGCACGGTAACGGTGAATTATGACCGGGTGGAGAAGCACAAGACCACCGTGGAGGACGATTCCTTCATCGGCTGCAACAGCTCTCTGATCGCCCCCCTGCACATCGGCAAGGGCAGCTACATCGCCGCCGGAACCACGGTGACGGAGGATGTCCCCGACCATGCCCTGGCCATTGCCCGTATCCGCCAATCCCATAAAAAAGAATGGTCCCTGCGCCACAAGCGCCCCAAAGAATAAGTAAGCATAAGCCTTCGGGCTTCAGAAATACAGAGCAACACGCTCGGAATCAAGAGAGGTAACTCACATGATCGCTCACGGAAAAGAAATCAAAGTCTTTAC
>JAFQCY010000039.1 GCA_017399355.1 Oscillospiraceae bacterium | reverse complement strand
TGTTTATTATAGTGGTGAATTGTTGGTTTTTCACTTATTCACTATACACTATTAATTATTACTTTCCAAAAATCGCCGGGTGGATTTTGTGAAGAGTGAATAGGTAATAGTGAAGAAGTAAAAATCGCCAAACTTCTTACGAAGCTTGGCGATTTTTGGTGGGGGAGGACGGATTCGAACCATCGAAGCGAAACGCAGCAGATTTACAGTCTGCCCCCTTTGGCCACTCGGGAATTCCCCCATATTCAGTTTGCGTTTGAAAAGGTTGGAGCCGGTAGACGGACTCGAACCCCCGACCTGCTGATTACAAATCAGCTGCTCTACCAACTGAGCTATACCGGCGACTCAAACAGCAAGCTTATTATAGCACGGTTTTTCCGTTTGTCAACACTTTTTTTCAAAAAATTTATAGAGACTTGCTAAGATCCGGTAAATGCCTGCCTTTCTTTCTTGTTTCTTTCTGAAAACTATGATACAATACCTCCGTGTGGAAACAAATCGGTATTATTTTGTGGCGAATCAGGGGTAGGTGGCGTGAATTGAGAGAATTGTGGGAGAAGATCCGTGAGGCGCTGATTTCGGCGCTGCCGATCACCGTGCTGGTGTATTTGGCGGCCCTGCTTCCCGGAACTTCTTTTAGCGGAAAAGAGATGATCGGCTTTACGGTAGGTGCCGTGCTGCTGGTGCTGGGCATCGGCCTGTTTAATCTGGGTGCCGATATTGCCATGACCCCCATGGGTGTCCATGTGGGCTCCGGCCTTTCCAAGCAGAAGTCCATCAGCTGGCTTTTGATCATTTCCTTTGTACTGGGTATGCTCATCACCATTGCCGAGCCGGATCTGCAGGTGCTGGCCAATCAGGTCAGCTCTGTCATGAACGGGAAACTGCTGATCTATGTGGTTGGCTTCGGCGTGGGTGCCTTTCTGATCTTTGCTATTCTGCGCATCATCTTCAAGCGCCGCCTGTCCAATCTGCTGATGCTCTTTTATATGCTGCTCTTCGCCCTGGCGCTGATTTTGGCAGTGAACGAGAACCTGGATCTGCTGCCCATGGCCTTTGACTCCGGCGGCGTGACCACCGGCCCCATTACCGTGCCCTTTATTATGGCCCTGGGCGTGGGTATTTCCAAGATCTTAGGCGACCGCCGCAGCCAGGAGAACAGCTTCGGTCTGGTGGCGCTCTGCTCCATCGGCCCCATCTTAGCGGTGCTGGTGCTGGGCATTTTCGCCCGTAACGACATGGATTACACCGTCTCCTACGGCGCTGTGGAGGGCAGCATCCTCAAGGCTTATCTGGTAGATGCCGGTCATGTGGCCAAGGAGGTTGCCCTTGCCCTGGGGCTCATCGTGGGCTTCTTCCTCCTGTGCCAGGTCTTCTTCCTGCGGCTGAAGAAAAAGCAGCTGCTTCGCATCGGTGTGGGCGTTGTCTTCACCTACATCGGCCTTGTGATCTTCCTCACCGGTGTCAATGTGGGCTATATGCCCATCGGCTACAAGCTGGGCACCCAGCTGGCAGACCTCCACCCGGCACTTTTGACCGGCTTTGGCCTGCTGATCGGCATTCTGGTGGTGCTGGCGGAGCCTGCCATCCATGTGCTCAATAGCCAGGTGGAGGATGTCACCGGCGGCTATGTAAAGAAAAAGTCCATGATGATCGGCCTCTGCGCCGGTGTGGGCGTAGCCATTGCCCTGAGCATGATCCGCATTATTTTCGACTTCTCTCTGGTCTATTACATCATCCCCGGCTATTTCATCTCCCTGGCGCTGTCCCTCTTTGTGCCGCCGGTGTATACCGCCATCGCCTTCGACTCCGGCGGTGTGGCCAGCGGCCCCATGACCTCCGGCTTTATCCTGCCCTTTGCCATCGGTGTGTGCGTCAGCCTCCAGGGTGAGAGCGCCGTGCTGCGGGACGGCTTTGGTGTGGTGGCGCTGGTGGCCATGACCCCCCTGATCACCATCCAGCTCCTGGGCTTCAAGGCCATTGTCTCCAACAAGATCAAGGAGCACCGTGCCATGCAGCGGATCTTGCAGGCGGATGATGAGCAGATCATCAACTTTATGTAAGGAGGCAGATCATGGCGAATACGATTAACGAAGCAGCCATTAAAAAGCTGAAAATGATCATCACCGTTGTGGATCGCTCCAAAGCAGAGTTTTACCTGGACACCTTCAGCCAGTTCGAGGTGAATTTCCAGATGGTCACCGGCGGTAAGGGCACTGCCCACTCCGAGATGCTGGAGATGCTGGGTCTCAGCGAGCATAAGGCGGTGATCCTCAGCGTGGTACGGGAGGATATGGTGACTCCCATTATGAAATGTCTGGAGGACAAATTTGAAACCATCCGCAAGGGCAAGGGAATTGCCATTGCCGTGCCGCTGTCCGGCGTTATCGGCGTGAGTATGTATCAGTTCCTGAGCAACAACAAGCTGGGCCGGGAGGATTGAATATGACGACCAATGAACATGAAGTAATTTTTGCCATCGTCAACGCAGGCTATGCGGAGGATGCCATGGAGGTAGCCCGGGAACAGGGCGCCCGTGGCGGCACCATCATCAGCGGACGAGGCGTTGCAAGAGAAAAGGAAGCCGCCTTTTTCGGCATCACCATCCACGCAGAGAAGGAAATTCTCATGCTGGTGGTGGAAAAGGAAATTCGGGATCAGGTGCTCCATGCCCTTTACAAGCGTATGGGGATGCAGCAGAAGGCCCAGGGCATTGTCTTTGCCCTGCCCGTGGCAGAGGCCGCCGGCCTCTCCGCAGCCCCGAAGGAGAAGAACTGAATTCCTGCGGCGCTGCCTGAAAAACGGGCAGTGCCCTTTTGCTTCGGAAAGAACTGTTTGCATTTTTGCAAAAGACAAGATACAATATATTTATAATGTTAATTTCAGTTGCTTGCCTTGGGAGTGCTTTTGCGGTATAATCTCCCGGGCTGAAGGAGGAAAGGGCAATGTTCAGCGAAACTGTGCGCAAATACCGCAAGGCCCGTGGCCTTTCTCAGGAGGAATTTGCCGCCAGACTCAGCGTGGTGCGGCAGACGGTGTCCAAATGGGAGAAGGGTCTTTCCGTGCCGGATGTGGAGCTGCTGCTGCAGATCGCCCAGGTGCTGCATGTCAGCATCAATGATCTTCTCAGCCAGAAAAATTCTGATAAGAAGGAACCGATTGCTATGAAATTTGACGTAATTATTGTTGGCGCAGGCCCCGGCGGTATTTTTGCGGCCTATGAGCTGCTGCAGCGCAAGCCCGAGATCAAGGTCGCCATTTTTGAGGCGGGCCATACCCTGGATAAGCGCCGCTGCCCCATTGACGGCGACAAGGTCAAGAGCTGCATCGGCTGCAAGAGCTGCTCTATTATGAGCGGCTTCGGCGGCGCAGGCGCTTTCTCCGATGGCAAGTACAATATTACCAACGATTTCGGCGGCACTCTTTACGAATACATCGGCAAGAAGCAGGCGCTGGATCTGCTGCACTATGTGGACGAGATCAACCTCCGCTTCGGCGGCCAGGGCACCAAGCTCTACTCCACCGCCGGCACCCGCTTCAAGACCCTGTGCATCCAGAATGACCTGCATCTGCTGGATGCCTCCGTCCGCCATCTGGGCACGGATATCAACTATATCGTCCTGGAAAACCTCTATGCCTATCTCCGTGAGAAGGTGCAGTTCTTCTTTGATACCCCCGTCCTCTCCCTGAACGTGCTGGAGCAGGGCTACGAGGTCATTACCAAGGATGCAGTCTACTCCAGCGACAAGTGCATCGTCTCCGTAGGCCGCAGCGGCAGCAAGTGGATGGAGTCTGTGTGCAAGGATCTGGATATTGAGACCAAGTCCAACCGTGTGGATATCGGTGTCCGTGTGGAGCTGCCCGCAGCGGTCTTTGCCCACCTGACCGATGAGCTCTACGAGAGCAAGATCGTCTACCGCACCGAGAAGTATGGCGACAAGGTGCGTACCTTCTGCATGAACCCCAAGGGCGCCGTGGTCAACGAGAATACCAACGGCATCATCACCGTCAACGGCCACAG
>JAFQCY010000038.1 GCA_017399355.1 Oscillospiraceae bacterium | reverse complement strand
CTTCTGTTCATCGACAACATCTTCCGCTTTACTCAGGCGGGTTCTGAGGTTTCTGCGCTTTTGGGCCGCATGCCCTCCGCGGTAGGCTATCAGCCCACCCTGGCTACGGAAATGGGTGCGCTCCAGGAGCGTATCACCTCCACCAAAAAGGGCTCCATCACCTCCGTCCAGGCGGTCTATGTTCCTGCCGACGACCTGACTGACCCCGCTCCTGCCACCACCTTTGCCCACCTGGATGCCACCACCGTTCTGGACCGTGGCATTGCCTCCCTGGGCATCTATCCCGCCGTGGATCCTCTGGAGTCCACCTCCCGTATCCTCAGCCCCGATGTGGTGGGCATTGAGCACTACGAGGTGGCCCGTGAGACCCAGCGCATCCTCCAGCGCTATAAGGAGCTGCAGGATATCATCGCCATCATGGGCATGGACGAGCTCAGCGAGGAGGATAAGCTGACGGTCAGCCGTGCCAGAAAGATCCAGCGCTTCCTTTCCCAGCCCTTCTCCGTGGCAGAGCAGTTCACGGGCTATGAGGGCAAGTATGTGCCCATTAAAGAGACCATCCGTGGCTTTAAGGAGATCTTGGAGGGCAAGCATGACGATCTGCCCGAGTCTGCCTTCCTCTTTGTGGGCGGCATTGACGAGGCTGTGGAAAAGGCAAGAAAGGGTGCTGCCCAATGAGCGCCTTCCGTCTGCAGATCGTAACTCCCGATGGCGGCATCTTTGACGGCGAAGCCGAAGCTTTGCGCCTGCGCACCACCGATGGCTATGTGTTCATCCGCCCCGGCCATGCCGATTACATCGCAACCCTGGATATCGGCCAGGCAGATGTGACCATTGGCGGAACGCTACGGAAAGCCGCCTGCGGCGGCGGCTTCTTAAGCGTAGAGAAGGGGAGTGTGCGCCTGGTGGCCACCAGCTTCGAATATGCCGAGGACATCGACACCGACCGTGCAAACCGCTCCAAAGAGCGAGCTGAGGCTACCTTAAACGCAAGCAAGGAGGAAAAGGAAATCCGCCTTGCCAAAGCCAGACTCTCCCGAGCCCTAAACCGCCTCCGCATCTCCGGAGCGCTGAAATAAGCAAAAAAGAAGCTGCCCGATTCTCGGGTAGCTTCTTTTCTATGCCGCAAGAGCTTCTGCATTGCTGCCATACGCAGCCCCAAGTTATGACTTCTTTTTGCGGAAAACCAACAGGATCACCACAGCTGCGGCGATACACAGAACCAGAACCAGCAGAACCGGGATCAGGATCCTCCGGATACTTGTCTGCTCTGCGGGAAGGCGCTGAGCCTCGGAATCCGTTCCGTTCAGCCGATCCATCAGCTCATCCCGGTACTGGTCTTTATCCCGGTAGGAAAGGGTGGGAGAAGTGGGGGCAGTAGAGGCGGCTGCAGGCGGCACCTCTGCGGCAGGAGTCTGCGTGGTGTCCGGCACCGGGGGCTCGGTAATGGGTTCGGTGGTTCCCTGCGTGTCGGGGGCCTCGGTGGATCGTACGGGACTTTGTGCCGGGACGTTGGGATTGGAGTAAGGGAAGGGAACCCCCGTCTCGTTTAAGCGGTAGTAGTCCAGCTCGAATTCGTAGGCATGGAAGGTGGTTGCATCGGTGGGCCCCCAGTAATAGAAGCAAGCGATACCGGAGACGATCTTTTCGCCGTGGTTTTCGGGAAGATTATAGTACGAGGTTCCGTAACGGTTTGTAAAGCTGCTGTCGGTGCAGTTGTAGATCGTAAAGGCTACGGTATAGTAGTTTTTGGAGTCGGCAAAGCAGTCCGTCACGCTGGCATAAATGGTGATAGGCGCACCGTAGTTTTCTGCCGTGACCCAGATATAGCCATCGTGGTAGCCGGGATGCTCCCGTGCAGAGACCCGTCTGCCAAAAAGATCCTCCATCCGCTTTTCATACTTTTCCTCGGATACAGCCATATACCGTGTGCCATCTTCGGCAGTATGGGAGAATACGTCATCGGGATAGACCCCGGGGTTCAGCTCAAAGTGCTTCAAAAGCCCCTCAATGCAGACATTGTCCGGACTTTTTCCTGCCCAGGCATCTCTGCCCATCTCCGCATAATTGCTGATAAAAACATTCAGGGCATAGCAAGCACCGTCCTCTTTGGGCGAGGCAACCAGGGCGTGATTGTATTCTTCCGGGGGGATCCAGGCATCTGCGCCTGCAGTGGGACAAAGAGCGGCAAAGAGCGCAAGCAGCAGGGCCAGAGCTACGATTTTTTTCATGGGACAAAACCTCCCGAATTGAAGTTATCATCGTCATTTTAGCATGATTCGGAAAATTTGACAAGGGGATATACCTGATTCTCCCTTTTTCATTCGCCGGAGCGGGGCTAATAAAGAAAAATGACCGTGCGGCGGCGGTTTTCATGTTTCAAGAACGTGTATCTGCAGCAGTATTTCTGAAATTCATTAAATATTTATTGACAAACGATAAATTATTTGGTATCATTCAAGTAGCTTACAAGATCGGAGGTACTTGCAATGGAGTTATTTTCTATTAGATCCAAGAAGCTTGTTGTTATCGTTTGCCTGCTTGTGTTTGTGCTGTCCTTTGCTTCCTGCGGGGTGGCGGAGGACAAAGTGGTCGCTTCTTTGGGAAAGTACGAGAAACGGGAATACTTCACCTCGGGGGGCTTTCAGGACTATACGGATTATGCCAAGTATTATTACAGCTCCGCCGAGATTGTGGAGAATCCGTATTTGACGAAAATTCAGGAAAGCGATCTTGCCACCATAGAAGAGTATTTGGATGATTTTGAGCAGTGGATCGAGCTCATCCGGCAGAGCGGGGAGGGCAGTGAAGTAGTTAACGGTTATGATTTCCGCCGGGCATGGATCGACACGGAAGATTATATCTATATTGACTCTGAAGAACACACCTGGAGCGATGGCTATACTTCCCTTGTAAGCTACGATGTATACTTCTATGATACGCAGACCCAGGTGCTATATTATTTCCATAATAATATATAGATCCTCCTATATAGGATGTGACAGACTCTAAACTCCGAAGGATGGGTCAGTTACAGAATCGTGAAACCGACCTATGATTTCATACATAGGCCGGTTTTACTGTTATCACAAGGCGATAAAAGACATTCCAAAGGCTGTAAACGGGAATTTGTTAGGCTGTTTGGGAGCTAATAACTAAGAGCTAAGGACTAGGAACGAAGGTGTGCCTCCGGAACGGATTTGGAATCGATATTCCGTCAAACAGAAATTTGCCGAACAGTTTGCTGTCCCCAAAGCCTCCCTTGTCAAAGGTAAGTGAGACCCCAACTTTATAATTTGGTTGGTCGAACTTATGCCTTGTGCTGAGGTGGGTCGCCTTGAAACGGCGACTCGGAGGGATTCCGCACGCCGCAACACCGTTATTCTGCAAGGTTTTCGGCGAATTCGTACT
>JAFQCY010000003.1 GCA_017399355.1 Oscillospiraceae bacterium | reverse complement strand
GGGCAATTTCCAGATTGCGAGTCGATCTCTTAGACCATATGACATCGGACTTGTGCCATAACTATATTATAGCACATTTTCGTTTATAGTGGTGTGTTAACACGTGTTGATTGCGAGGCCACTTGTGGCCGTGGCAATCCGTATCCTTAAAAGCTTCCGTTTTATGCTAAATTCCCATATATTCGAAACATTTAGGGGAACGGATTCCCACGTCGGGCATAGCCCTCCTCGGAATGACATGGCTTTTCGGTAGCCTGTACTTCTATTGAAAAGGTGGCTTTAGACGGAAGCAAACAGACCGATAAACATCTATTTGACGGTAGTTCCTTGGGCCCACCCCATGGGTGGACTCCTGCGATTTAAGCATCATTCCTCTTTACTCCTTCATCATAGGCTATCCTTGCGAGTCATGCAAAGAACCGCCCCTGTCTGACTTGACAGAGGCGGTTTTGTGTATGGTTCCTTATTTGGCTAAGGCACGGTAGAGGAAGGTGACGATCCGGCCTCGGGTGCAGCTGTCCTCGGGGGAGAACTTACCGCCGCCGGTGCCGTTAGTAATGTCCTTCTCTACTGCCCCTCGTATTGCTTTTACAGCTCGGCGATGACCTCTACCTCTACCAGGACACCCTTGGGCAGGGCGGAGACCGCCACGCAGGAGCGGGCAGGCTTAGAGGTGAAATACTTGGCATAGACCTCGTTGAAGGCGGCGAAATTGCCCATGTCGGTGAGGAAGCAGAGGGTCTTGACCGCCTTGTCAAAGGAGGTGCCGGCTGCTTCCAGGACAGCCTTCAGGTTCTGCATGACCTGCTCGGTCTGGCCGGTGATGTCGGCAGCTTCCACATTGCCCGTGGCGGGATCAATGGGGATCTGGCCGGAGGTGTAGAGCAGGTTGCCGGTCTTCATGGCCTGGCTGTAGGGGCCGATGGCGGCAGGGGCTTTCTCGGTGAACACTTTTTCCATAGTGATTTCCTCCTTGGTTTTTTCTTTATTATAGCCCCGGGAATGGTATTTTGTCAATTTTTTCTTTTGCGCATTGCATTACGGGAGACAATCTGGTACAATGTGAAAAACTGGAGGGATTCCTATGAGAATTGTGGTAAAAGTGGGCACTTCCACCCTGGCCCATGCCGGAGGACGGCTGAATATCCGCCGGGTGGAGCTGCTGTGTAAGGTGCTCAGCGACCTGAAAAATGCCGGGCACGAGATCCTGCTGGTCTCCTCCGGCGCCATCGGCATGGGCGTGGGCAAGCTGGGCTTAAGGGAGCGGCCTTCGGATGTGCCGGGCAAGCAGGCTGCCGCTGCCGTGGGGCAGTGCGAATTGATGTACGTCTACGACAAGCTCTTCTCCGAATATCATCACACCGTGGCCCAGATCCTTCTGACGGGCAGCGATGTCTCCGACCCCAGGCGCCGGGAGAATTTCCATAATACCCTCTTCCGTCTGCTGGAATGGGGGGCGCTGCCCATCCTGAACGAGAACGACACCGTGGCCACCGAGGAGATCGTCATCGGCGATAACGACAGCCTCTCTGCCATTGTGGCGGTGAGCGCAGGGGCAGAGCTTTTGGTGCTGCTTTCGGATATTGACGGGCTCTACACCGCCGACCCCCACAGCCGGGCGGAGGCAGAGCTGATCCCCTATGTAAAGGAGCTGAGCCCTGAGATCCTGGCTCTGGCCGGGGGAAGCGGCTCTGACCTGGGCACCGGCGGCATGGCCACCAAGCTGCGTGCCGCAGGCATGGTCATGGAGGCCGGAATCGACATGGTCATCGCCAACGGCGCTGACCCGGAGCTGCTCTACGACATCGTAGAGGGCAAGGCCGTGGGCACACGCTTTCAAGGGAGGAAGAACGGATGAGCACCTTAGAACAGATGCAGCGGGCGAAGGCCGCTGCGCCCAAGCTGGCCCTGTGCAGCACGGAGCAGAAGAACCGGGCCCTCTTTGCCATGGCAGAGGCCCTGATGGCCCGGAAAGAGACCATTTTGGCAGCCAACCGGCTGGATCTGGAGGCCGCCAGGGGCAGCATCTCCACAGTGATGCTGGATCGGCTGGCCCTGAGCGAGAGCCGGATCGCCGCCATGGCCGAGGGCATCCGCCAGGTGGCAGAATTGCCCGATCCCGTGGGGGAGGTGCTGGCAAGGGAGGTTCGCCCCAACGGGCTGATCATTGAGAAGACCGCCGTCCCCCTGGGCGTGATCGCGATTATTTACGAAAGCCGTCCCAACGTGACCTCCGATGCCGCCGCCCTGTGCATCAAGAGCGGCAACGCCTGCATCCTGCGGGGCGGCAAGGAGGCCCACGGCTCTGCCGCCGCCATTGTAGGAGCCCTGAAGGAGGGCCTGTCAGCGGTGGGCCTGGACGGGGAGCTGATCCAGCAGATCGAGGACACCAGCCGCCGGAGCGCCACGGAGCTGATGCTGGGGGTGGGCTATATTGACCTGCTGATCCCCCGGGGCGGTGCCGGGCTGATCCGGGCCTGCACGGAGCAGGCCAAGGTACCCTGCATCCAGACGGGGACGGGCATCTGCCATATTTACGTGGACAAGGCCGCCGATTTGGACATGGCGCTGCAGATCCTGGACAATGCCAAGACCAGCCGTCCCTCGGTGTGCAATGCCTGCGAGGTCTGCCTGGTACACCGGGATATCGCAGCTGAGTTTCTGCCGAAGCTGAAAGAACGGCTGGGCGACCGGGTGGAATTCCGGGCCTGTGAACGGGCGCTGCCCCTCTGCGGCGGCAAGGCTGCAGGAGAAGCGGATTTTGACACGGAGTTTTTAGACTATATTCTGGCTGTCAAGGTGGTGGATAGCAGCGATGCTGCCATGACCCATATTGCCCGGCACTCCACCGGCCACAGCGAGGCCATTCTCACCGCCGATGCAGAAACTGCCGCCCAATTTACCAGGCAGGTGGACAGCGCAGCGGTCTATGTCAATGCCTCCACCCGCTTTACGGACGGGGGCGAGTTCGGCCTGGGCTGCGAGATGGGCATCTCCACCCAGAAGCTCCATGCCAGAGGCCCCATGGGTCTGAGGGAGCTGTGTGCGTACAAATACATTGTCCGCGGAAGCGGACAGATCCGCTGAGGTGAGCGCTATGAAGAAAATCGGCTTTATCGGCGTAGGAAATATGGGCGGCACTCTGGCTGCCCGGGTGATCCATGATTTTTCGGAGGAAAAGCAGATCCTGATCAGCAGCCGAACCTTGGAAAAGGCCACGGCCTTTGCCGAGGAATGGGAAGTGACCGCTCTAAGTAACCGTGAGCTGGCAGCCGCTGCGGAGATCCTCTTCCTTGGGGTCAAGCCCCAAAAAATGCAGGGGCTTTTTGAGGAGATCGCACCTGTGCTGCAGCAGCGGCAGGATCGCTTTGTGCTGGTATCCATGGCGGCGGGGCTGACCGCCGACCAGATCGAAAAGCTGGCAGGCTGCCCCTGCCCCGTGCTGCGGATCATGCCCAATACCCCCTGCCGCTATGGCAAGGGCGTCATCCCCTACTGCGGAAACTCCGCTGCCACAGAGGAGGACTTTCAAACCCTGGAGGCAATTCTCGCCTCCTGCGGCTGGGTCTTCCCCCTGGAGGAGGGGCTGATGGATGCTGCAGGCGCAGTCAGCGGCTGCGGCCCGGCCTTTGCCTATCTCTTTATTGAGGCCCTGGCTGACGGCGGCGTGGCCTGCGGCCTGCCCAGAGCCACCGCCCAGAAGCTGGCGGCCCAGATGCTCTCCGGCGCGGCAGAAACGGTGCTGCGGAGCAATATGCATCCCGCCCAGCTGAAGGATGAGGTCTGCTCCCCCGGGGGCAGCACCATTGCCGGTGTCCGGGCGCTGGAGGAGGGCGGCTTCCGTGCCGCCGCACAGAATGCCGTCCTGGCCGCCTGGAAGCGCAGCCGGGAATTGGGAAAGTAAGCGCAAAAACAGGATCGCTTTTCGGCGATCCTGTTTGTTTTTAGCCTGGGAAATCTGTGAGATACTCCGCCTCCACGGCAGGGACATAGAAACAGCCTACGCTTTGGAGCCCCTCTGCCTGGAGGTAGCTGCCCCGGAGCTGCACATAGAAGCAGTAATAGGGCTGGTAGACCTGGGATAGATTGCCGCTGCGGTAGATCAGCTCTGCCTTGACGACATCCTCTGCCCGGATCTCTCCCGTTTTCAGCTCTGAGGCAGGAACTGAGCTGAAATAGCTGCCCTCCAGCAGCAATTGCTCTGCTTCTTCCACGGAGATGATGGGATAGTCTCCCAGCAATCGGGCGCTGTAGCGGAGGTCGTTGGATTTGGAGAAGCTCTCCAGCTTGCCGTCCTCCGTAAAGTGGAAGCTGTAGGAGCCAAAGTGATAGCTGAGGATCTGAGCCCTCAGTTCGCCGCTGCCATCGTAGAGGCGGCAGGAGTCCAGGGTGGCTTCGCCGTAAAAGTTATAGCTCTGCTCTACCTCTGCCACGGGCTGCTCCAGGTCGATCCAGGGGTAGTTCTGCGCCAGGTACAGGAGCATTTCCCCCGTGGGGGCTGTGCCTGCAAAGTCCCTGGGTAACTCCAGCGGCTCAGAGAATTCAAAGCGAACTGCACCGTCTCCCCAGACCCAGACCGTACCCCGCTCGGTTTCCGCCAGAAGGCAGAGGGGGCTGTCCCGGTGGAGATCCAGGGCGGTGCTTTGGATCTGCGTACCCAAAGAGACGGCAGTCTCCTCTGCCAGGCGGCGCATTGCCTCCTCGCTGAGGTACACCGGAGCGCCGGAGCCGTCGGTATAAGCCAGATTTTCATAGACCGGCAGAGAATTCAGTGCTGCATCCTCGTTCCAGGGGTTGGCGCTGTGGAGGCTTGATGGGTCATAGATGCACTCTGCCTCAAAGCTGCCTCCGGCATATTGTACCGCCGATGAAAACTGCGGCAGTGTCGGCTGCTGCCCCCTTCGGAACAGCATGGCTCCAAATACCACAAGGCAGAGGCAGGCAGCAGCCACCAGGTAGGGCAGGAATTTTCTCGTTTTTTTCGGCTTCTCCTCGTAAAGGGCATGGAGATAGGTTTCGTCAATTTCATTGAGGGCTTCTGCCAGACGTTGTTCCTTCATAGGGAGATTTCCTCCTTTTCCAGCTGTTTTTTCAGGGCTTCACGGCTGCGCAGCAGGCTCATTTTTACACTGCTCTCCTTGAGACCGTAGAATTCTGCGATCTCCTTGACAGAGCTGAACAGCCAGTAGCGGCGCAGGAAGATATTCCGTGCTTTTGGCTTCAGGCTTTCCAGGAAACGGTTCAGAACCTGGGTCAGGTGCAGACGGTCGCTGAGATCTCCACTTTTGTCGGGAATACACTCCCCCAGCTCCTGCAGCGCCAACGCACAGACTCCCCCGCCCCGTTTCTCCGCCCGATTTTTCTCCCAACGGTTCAGGGCAAGATTGCGGGTGATCCTGCCCAGAAAGGCAGAGAGCTTTGCAGGCTTCTGCGGCGGAATGGAATCCCAGCTGCGGAGCCAGGTATCATTGACACATTCCTCGCTGTCCTCTAAGTTATTCAGGATATTTTGGGCGATTTTACGGCAAAAGCTGCCGTATTTCTCCTGGGTTTGTTCAATGGCAAGGGGTGAGCGCTGCCAGAACAGCCGGATGATTTGTTCATCTTGCATGGCGGTTTCCTCCTTATGCTGAAAGGCCCTTTCACCTATATAGACCGGAACGAAAGGAAGAAGGTCACGGAGTAATGTTGCCGGTCTGTTTCGGAACTCACAACTAAGAGCTAAGGACGAAAAACTGAGGTGTGCCTTCGGCAGAGATTTGGAATATTTAGCCCGTCAAACAGGAATTTGCCGAACAGTTTGACGCAACCAAAGGCTCCCGTATTAGGAGGATTTTCAGGCTATGAATCAGGTATCAAATACGCAATGTCATTGCGAGGCCACTTGTGGCCGTGGCAATCCGCATCCTTAAAAACTACCGTTTTTACACGAAATTCCCATATAATCGAAACATTTAGGGGAACGGATTCCCACGTCGGGCATAGCCCTCCTCGGAATGACATGGCTTTTCGGTAGCCTGTACTTCTATTGAAAAGGTGGATTTAGACGGAAGCAAACAGACCGAGAAACATCTATTTGACTTTATTTCAATACCCATGGTTGGAGCCGATGCCTCAGTTATTCGTTCTTAGTTATTAGTCCTTAGCCTCACCGAGAAACATTGATTTGCCGGTAGTACCTTGGGCCCACCCCATGGGTGCGCCCCTACGACCTCTGATTCGCTGAATTGACCTTTCTCTTAGCCTCCATTCCTTGCCGAAAAGGGAGCGTTCCGGGCTTCGGAACGCTCCCTTATCATTTCTTAGACACGCCAGTCGGAGAGATAGGCCTCCTGCTCGGGGGTGAGGACATCGATCTTGAGCCCTGCGCCGTGGAGCTTTAAGAGGGAGACCGCATCGTCGATGGACTTGGGCACCTCGTAGACCTGCTTGTCCAGATTCTTACCGTTCTTGAGCATATACTCCAGGGACAGAGCCTGGACGGAGAAGCTGGTATCCATGATCTCGGCAGGGTGACCGTTGCCGGAGGCCAGGTTCACCAGGCGGCCCTCGGCCAGCAGGTTCAGCACTCTGCCATCGGGCAGCTCGTAGCCCACGATCTCGTTTCTGCGCTTATAGACCTTCACGGCCATCTCTTCCAGCTCTGCGCCATTGACCTCGACATTGAAGTGGCCCGCATTGGCCAGGAAGGCATTATGCTTCATGACCTCAAAATGGCGGCGGGTGATGACATCCTTGCAGCCGGTGGTGGTGATGAAAATATCGCCCTGGGGGGCAGCCTGATCCATGGGCATGACTCTGCAGCCGTCCATAGAGGCCTCCAGCGCCTTGATGGGGTCGATCTCCGTGACGATGACATCGGCACCCATGCCCTTGGCACGCATGGCGACACCCCTGCCGCAGTAGCCATAGCCAGCAACCACTACGGTCTTGCCTGCCACCAGGAGGTTGGTGGTGTGCATCACGGCATCCCAGACGGACTGGCCGGTGCCGTACTTATTATCATAGTAGTGCTTGCACTTGGCATCATTGACATTCATCATGGGGAAGGGCAGAAGGCCCTCCTTGGCACGGGCGAAGAGACGGTGGATGCCGGGGGTGGTCTCCTCGGCGCCGCCGATGATATGATCGCCCAGGTGGGCATAGTCGCCGCTGAGCAGATCCAGCAGGTCGCCGCCGTCATCGATGATCAGGTCGGGATGGCAGGACAGCGCCTCTACCAGAAGGCCCTTGTACTC
>JAFQCY010000037.1 GCA_017399355.1 Oscillospiraceae bacterium | reverse complement strand
GGCGGTCTTGCCCATCTTCTTGCCCTCGGAATTCAGCAGCAGGGTGATGGTCATGGCGTGGACATCCTTGGCCAGCTTGCGGCGGATCAGCTCGGTGCCGCCCAGCATATTGCTCCACTGGTCATTGCCGCCGAACTGCATATTGCAGCCGTATTTCTGGAAGAGGTAGTAGAAGTCGTAGGACTGCATGATCATGTAGTTGAACTCCAGGAAGCTCAGGCCCTTCTCCATGCGCTGCTTGTAGCACTCGGCACGGAGCATATTGTTCACTGAGAAGCAGGCACCCACATCACGGAGCACGTCCACATAGTTCAGATCCAGAAGCCAATCGGCATTGTTGACCATCTGCGCCTTGCCCTCACCGAATTCGATGAAGCGCTCCATCTGCTTCTTGAAGCAGGCGCAATTGTGGTCGATGGTCTCCTTGGTCATCATGGAGCGCATATCGGTTCTGCCGGAGGGGTCGCCGATCATGGCGGTGCCGCCGCCGATGAGGGCGATGGGCTTGTTACCGGCCATCTGCAGGCGCTTCATGAGGCACAGGGCCATGAAATGGCCCACATGGAGGGAGTCGGCGGTGGGGTCAAAGCCGATGTAGAAGGTGGCCTTGCCGTTGTCGATCATCTCACGGATCTCTTCTTCATTGGTCACCTGGGCGATGAGACCACGGGCTACCAGTTCATCATAAAGTTTCATAGTTTATCTCCATTCATATTATTTTGCGGTTAGAAAACGCATTAAGATGGTTGCCACCTGGGCTCTGGTGGCCTCGCCATCGGGGTCTAAGATCACGGCGGAGCTGCCGGTCTTGGTGGTGCCGTTGAGCAGCTTTTCTGCCACGGCCCAGGACAGGGCATCCTTTGCCCAGGGGGCCACGGCAGCTTCATCGGGATAGGCGCTGAGGTCGCCACGGGCGGTGGTGTCATAGTCCTTGGAGGCGGCATAGCGGTAGAGGATGGCGGCGATCTGCTGACGGGTCACGGGGCTGTCAGGGTCGAATTTGCCGCCGCCTACGCCATTGACGATCCCTGCCTTGCTGGCCCATGCCACAGCCTGGGCATACCAGATGCGGTCAGGAACATCAGAAAAGTTTGCTCCCCCTGCGGTGGGGCTTCCCTCGGCACGCCAGAGCACGGTAACCAGCATGGCTCTGGTCATGGAGGTATCCGGCTCAAAGGTGGTGGGGGTAATACCGTTAAAGAGGGCCTTCTCCCAAGCGAATTCCACACCGGGGGCATACCAGCTATCGGGGATCACGTCCTCAAAGGGCAAATCCGTCTGTTTGGCACCGGAGGCCCGGAAGAATTTCTGGTTTTCCGAGCGCAGGTGGAACATTGCCGTACCGCCCAGGCCGTAGCGGGTGGCATAGGCAATGCGATTGCGGATGCCCTGCTCCGATTCGTAGTAGACCGCATAGTCGCATTGATCGGCCTGATAGGTGAAATAATAGTCATCGGCCACAGGGTCTGAGGTCCGGGGCTGGGCATTGTAGGTCTGCTGCAGGCGCAGGATCTCCTCATAGGTGATATTCTCAGCGGTTTTCCGGGTGAGATTGTAGCAAATACCGTAGGAGGACAGGCCGATCAGCAGCTTTTCCGCACCGATCTCCAGGGAGGCATAGCGGAGGCAGCGCTCCAAATAGGTGCGGTTGCTCATCTCGCCGTATCTCCCGGTGGAGGAGAAGGAAAATGCGCTGTTTACATCGTAGGTAATTATGGCGACCAGGTCTGCCGCTTCGGCAAGCACCTCGTAGTCATAGAGGGTATTCTGCTCGTCAGATTTGCGCATATAGCCGCCGGCGCTGACCATGAGGATCTTGTTTGCAGCATGGAGCTTGGCAGAGATGCTGCGGATCAGGAGGCTGTAGGTATCACGGTAGGTATTGCCATGAAGCTCCAGGCTCAGATTCAAGCCGTCCAGATCATGGAGACGAACGATCTCCATCAGCTCCTCTGCTGCTGCTTCCACAGCAGCGGGATCCTCCTGCAGCTGCTCCAGCACAGAGCTGTCATACCAGTTGCTTACGCCGCCCAGGCAGAGCATATCCTGTCCCCGGCAGAACTCCATTATCTCCAGGGCATAGTCTTTTCCTGAGATGAACTCAGCAGCATAGCGATTGGGATAGTCAGGCTCTTCCTTTTTCTTCTCCTGCAGCTTTGCCTCAGAGAGGTAGAGGCAGTTCAGGGAAATGACATTAAATGCATCGGCGCTGCGGAAAAGGACATCACGGGTCTGCTCCCACTTGGCATCGTCCCAATAACAATCCTCAATATAGGCCATGGAGTAGGCATAGTTCTGGGACTTCTGCTCCACCGGAACAACAGGCTCCGGGACACCCTGGGGGATGAGGTACTTCGTCTCCAGGTCCCGGCGGGGAATGGTGGCGGTAACATCCTGACCGGGATCGTAGGGGATAATGCCGTAGTCCACCGCCGTATTGAGGCAGAGGATCTCCTCCGTGGTGAGCTGCTCCTGGCCGCGGAAGGTGCGGAGATTAATGGCATTGATATCATAGAGGCCCTTGGAATTGACGATAAATTGGATAGCCCCGGCATAGGTGATGGGAGCATCATAGTCCAGCTCTTCGGGCTTGATCACACCCTTTTGGGCCTCCTCCCGGATATAGGGCGCAGCCCAATCCGAGGGGAGATCACCGTCCCGGTCTCTGGGGCTCTCACCCTCGATGCCTACCGCCCAATAGGAGTAGGCTGTGGTCAGGGCGATGAACTCCTCCACCGTCATGGGGCGGTCAGGCTCCTGGGTCAGGTCAAAGTGCCAATCGGAATGGGTCTCGAAAAATGAATCGAAGATCGCACCTGCCGGCAGAGCGCCCAAAAGTAGAGCGAAGGCAAGAATTGCAGCAAATATTCGGCTTAATCTCTTCATGATTACCTCACAAATAAATAAAGCCCCCTGCTCCTTGCGGAACAGAGGGCGTAAGATACGCGGTACCACCTCTGGTTCGCCGCCCTCTCACGAGGGTCGGCCTTAGGGAGTAACAAATAACTCCGGCGCTTTCACGGGCGCAACCGTCCTGCCCTAATAGGAATCCGTTCAGGCAGGCCGCTCCGGGAGGTATTTCGCCGGGCTTCCCCACCGCCTTGCACCAACCGGCGGCTCTCTGAGGGTGAAAGCTTCGGGTACTTCTTCCCTTCACTGCGTTTTATCTCGCTTATCCTAACAGAAAGCGGGAAAAATGTCAAGTATTTTTGTTATTTTGCCAGATAGCCGCCGTCTACGGGGAGGGTGGTGCCGGTGGTCCAGCAGGCACGCTCGCCCAGGAAGTAGACTACTGCATCGGCGATATAGGCAGGGTCACCGTAGGAGCGCATGGGCATTCTGCCGCAGAGATCCTTCTTGGAGCTCTCCAGGGCCAGATAGGCGCTATTATGCTTGGTGGGGATGGGGCCGGGCATAACGGCATTGACGGTGATACCGTACTGGCCCAGGGCCTCTGCTGCCATATGGGTGAAGCTGCTGACAGCGCCCTTGGCTGCGCCGTAATGCACCTGAGTGGCAGAGCCGGACAGGGCGGTGATGGAGGAGAAGCAGACCACACGGCCCTTAATGCCCTGCTTCACCATCTGCTCCGTGACCTTCTGGGTCAGGAAGAAGACGGACTTCATATTGACATTGAAGGTGGTCTCGTAGCTCTCGGGGGTGACCTCGAAGAAATTCTCAAAGAGGCAGATGCCTGCATTATTGACTAAGCCGTAGATGTCATCATAGCTTGCCAGCTTCTCTGCCAGGGCGTGGATCTCCTCGTCCTTGGACAGATCCGCCTGATAGGCGGCGAACTCTACACCTGCTGCCTCGGCGCAGGCCTTGGCCTCGGTGATATCGCCGGTATTATAGGTGATGATCAGGTTTGCGCCCTCTTCGCACAGGCGCTTGACAATTCCCAGCCCCAGACCCTTGGAGCCGCCGGTCACAATGACTCTCTTACCCTTTAAGCTCATAAGTACCTCCATAAATTTAAACTTTTAACATTTCAGCTGCACTTTGCAGCGTGGTTTCCGTGATATTGGCGCCGCCGATGATGCGGGCCAGCTCCAGCTTCCTGCCCTCGAAGTCCAGGGGCTCCACGGTGGTGTAGGTTCTGCCCTTTCGCTCTGCCTTGGAGATCAGCAGATGGGTATCTGCCAGAGCTGCCAGCTGGGGCAGGTGGGTGACGCAGAGCACCTGCTTGTTTTTGGAAACGCTCTTCAGCTTCTCCGCCACCTTTTGGGCGGCCCGGCCGGAGACACCGGTATCCACCTCGTCAAAGATCAGGGTGGGAACCTGATCCTTCTCCGCCAGGACATTCTTCAGCGCCAGCATGATCCGGGCCAATTCGCCGCCGGAGGCGACTTTATTCAGAGGCTTCAGGGCCTCGCCTGCGTTTGCAGACATATAAAACGCCACAGCATCCATGCCCAGGGGGCTTAAGTCTGTCTCGGTGAACCGGCAGGAGAACTGAACCTTCTTCATATCCAGATCGGCCAGCTCCTTTAAGATACGCTCTGTGAGACCCTGTGCGGCGATCTCACGGCGCTTGTGGAGAACAGCAGCGGCGGCACGGGCTTCTTTTTCCAGAGCCTTTTCCTGGATTTTCAGCTGGGCCAGACGGTCATCGGCAAATTCGATGTCGTCCAGTTCCTTTTTGGCCTTTTCCAGATAAGTCAGGATGGCCTGGCAGTCGGCGCCGTATTTGCGGCGGAGGCGGTGGATCTGATCCAGACGCTCCTCGATGCGCTCCAAGTCCCCAGCGGAGTAGGACAGTTCGTAGAGCTTGTCGCTCAGCTGCTCCGCCGCGTCCTGAACCTGATACATCAGGTCGGAGACCAGGCTGTGGAGCTTCTCTAACGACTCGTCGTAGCGGGTCAGCTTAGAAAGGGCCTTCTCGGCCTGGGCCAGGAGGGAGGCCGCTCCATCGGAGGAGTCGCCGCCATTCAAGGCTTCTTCGGCGCTGTGAAGACCGTCGGAGAGCTTTTCGGCATTGCGCAGCAGCTTGGCCTTGGCCTCCAGCTCCTCGTCCTCCCCTGCCCTGAGATTGGCACGGGAGATCTCCTCGATCTGGTAGTTCAGGGTCTCCATTCTCCGCAGTTTCTCGCCCTCGTCCATGTTCAGGCGGCGCAGCTCCTGCCGCAGCTGCTGGAGCTTCTGATATTTTACGCTGTAGTCCTCCAGCTCTGCCTCCATAGAGCCAAAACCATCCAGGAAGGATAGGTGGTAATTCTCGTCAAAGAGGGCAGCGGAGTCATGCTGCCCGTGGATATTGATCAGGCAGATGCCTAACTTCTTCAGCACACCCACGGACACCGGCACGGAATTGACCCGGCATACATTTCGCCCATCCGTAAAGATCTCCCGGTGGAGGGTCAGCTCCTCCTCGTAGGGCACGGCGTTTTCCTCGAACCAGGGAAGCCGGGGTACCCGGTCAAAAACAGCACGCACGAGAGCCTTGTTCGCCCCCGTGCGGATCATGTCACGATAGGCTCGCTCGCCCAAAATAGCGGAAATGGCATCGATGACAATGGATTTACCTGCACCGGTCTCGCCGGTGAGGATATGAAAGCCCTCACCGAACAGGATCTCCGCCTGCTCGATGACGGCAATATTCTCGATATAGAGCAGACGGAGCATGGATCTTCCCTCTCTTTAGTCCAGCATTTTTCGGAGCTCGTTGCAGAACTCCCGGGCGGAATCCGTATCCCGCATGATGACCAGGGACGTATCGTCTCCGGCCAAGGTACCCAGCACAGTAGCCATATGCAGCGCATCGATATTGGCGCCGGCCGCAGCAGCCAGGCCGGGCATAGTCTTGACCACGATCAAATTCTGGGCATAGTCAATATGGGTGACACACTCCCGAAAAATCACCCGGAAGCGGTTATCAAACTTTTCATGCTCCCCTTGCCTGGGAGCGCAGTAGCGGTAGCTGCCGAAGCCATCCAGACTCTTGATGATCCGCAGCTCCTTGATATCCCGGGAAATGGTGGCCTGGGTACACTTAAAGCCGGCATCGGTCAGGCCCTGGAGCAGCTGCTCCTGGGTCTCGATGTTCTGCTCGTTGATCAGCTCCATGATTTTCTTCTGTCGGCTGTTTTTCATCACAGTCACCTACTTAAACTTAGTTTTTACGATCTCAAAAAAGCTTCTGCGGCTCAGGTGTACCAGCTGGGTATAGAATTCCGAACGGGTCACGGTGACCTTATCCCCCATGCCTAAACGGAGGGCTCTGCCGCCATCCACCGACAGGAAGGCGCTCTTTCTGCCGATGCGCCCGATCTCCACGGTGATCTCCCGCTGGGGAGAGGTGACCACGGTTTTGGTGCGCATATCGTGGGCGCAGATAGGGGTGACGATAATATTTTCGGCGGTGGGCTCCACAATCGGTCCACCTGCGGAGATGGAGTAACCCGTAGAGCCTGTAGGCGTGCAGACGATCACACCGTCTCCGCCAAAGCTCATGATCTCCACATGGTCGCAGGAAACCGCCATCTGAACCGTCCTTGCGACGGCCCCCTTGGTAATGACCGCATCATTCAGGGCGTCTTCTTCCAAAATGACCTGCCCCTCATGCTCCGCCTTGACATGGAGCATCATCCGCTTCTCCACGGTGTAATCCCCCTGGGCCAGGCGGGACAGCAGAGAAAGCTCGCTGCTCTCCAGCTCTGCCATAAAGCCCATGGTGCCGATATTGACACCGAGGACAGGGATCCCGGCACGGGTGGCAGCCTTGGAAGCATGGAGAATGGTGCCGTCACCGCCGAAGCAGATCAAAAGATCCGCATCCCGCAGCTCCTGGGTCAGGTCGTGGAGCACCACATCCTCCGGCAGCTCAAAGTTCTTATCCGGATCGAAGGCCAGGCAGATCCTGGTCTCCAGGCCGACCTCCTTGAGAATGCGCTCCGCCTGATTGGCATATTTAAAATTTCTGTCCCGATAGGGATTGGGGGTCATGACAATTTTCTTCATAGCGTCTCATGGGCGGCGGTCACCAGCGCACGGGTATCCGGCGTAATGCCGCCATCGGGGAGCATGGAAAGATGCCCCAAAAATTCAATATTTCCCTCCGGCCCTTTCACAGGGGAAAAGGTCAGATTTCTTACGGTAAAATTCAGCTC
>JAFQCY010000036.1 GCA_017399355.1 Oscillospiraceae bacterium | reverse complement strand
TTTGTGATGCTCTTCACCTTTGCCATGTGCTTCGGTGCAGGCTTCTTTATCCGCAAACTGTTTGGCCTTAACTGGAAGTTGAGCAACCTGATCTCTGCCGGTACCGGCATCTGCGGCGGCAGCGCCGTGGCAGCCATTGCACCGGTCATTGACGCCGATGACAAAGACATCGCATTTGCCATGTCCTCCACCTTCCTTTTTGACATGGTGATGATCGCGCTGTATCCGCTGATGGGCAAGGCACTGGGGATGTCCGACATTGCCTATGGTATTTGGGCAGGTACTTCTGTGAACGACACCGCCAGTGTGGTGGCTTCCGGATATGCCTTTTCCGAAGCCGCCGGTGACTTTGCCACCATGGTCAAGTTGACCCGTACCATTGCCATCATTCCTACCGTGCTGGTATTTGCCTGGATCGGTGTGCGAATAAAGAAGAAAGAGATGCAAGCCACCGGTGACGGTAAGAAAGTGAATATGATGAAAATCATCCCCTGGTTTATTGGTGGATTCCTGTTGCTTGCTATCATCAATAGTGTCGGCTTGATCCCTGCAACGGTTTCCGGCATGATGAAGAGCGCCAGCAAGTTTCTAATGGTCACTGCACTGGCTGCCATCGGTTTGAATACCAGCCTGCTGGATTTCAAGAAAGCCGGACTCAAGCCTATGTTCTATGGTATTACAATCGACACACTGGTTACGATAACTGCCCTTGTGGTGATTATTTGTATGGGGCTCATGTGATTTTTTGTTTGGAAACAATATGAGGAGGTCGCATCAGGAAAAATGATGCGACCTCAAATGTTATTTGCTATATGGGTTATTCTGTTGCTTTCTTTCAGTCGTCCTCGCCGGGGATGAGGCCGAGGCTGGAGCCACAGTCCCAGGACACATGGATGGTGCCCATATCGTCCACCCAGCGGACGGTGACTTGGCATCCGGGGACCAGTTTGCGATTGTAGGGGTCGTTCATATAGATTAGTTCCACCCGTGTGCCAGCGGGGTACTGCTCACGCAGTTGCCTCAGCTGCCACTCCTTTATCACTTGCATAAATACTGATCGGAACGGGTGATATATCTTCCATGTGATATCCACCTTCGGTGGGTGATATATGCCTACGGCATATCAGGGTGCTAAGGCGTGCTTTTTCTATGTTCTTTGCTTTAAGATGGCTTTGTGGAAAAGGCTGCGGTTGTAGGCTGCGAATTCCCGGGCATCCTCTCTTGTAATTGGCAGGTCGCAGGCTCGGGATTGGAGATAGTAGACCAGTTCGTTGGGATGATACCTGATATTTTTCCAAATCTTCATCTCGTCTCCCCCGCAATAGTGCGTCCAGGCTGCGGCGAGGGCTGCACTGCGGCTCTCGCCGCTGTCGCAGCAGAAATACAGTTCCGTGGCAGCGGTCGCAGCATCCAGAAAGGCTCGGATCTGCAGGGCCTGCTCCATGCGGAAAGCATCCTGCCTTGTGTCGTCCGTTACGTCGGCAAAGGAAAGGTGGAGATAGTGAATGCCTGCCAGCTTTCCGGCATCGATCCTGCCGTTGGTGCAGAGAACCGCCGCAACAGGCGCCTTCATTTGTGCAGCCAGCAGGTAGAACCGCTTGATGGGACAGATATGGATCTGTTTTTCCATGGGAAGACCTCCTTTTCTTCTTTACATTTCATATTTTCGGTGTTTCTGCTTCGTTCATCCTATCTACGAGGGCGGCATCTTTGGCGGTGATCTGTACCCAGGCAGGACGGAAGCCGCAGCGGAGCGCATTGCGGACAGATTTGAGATTGCTCCAGGCGGCGCAGTAGAATGGAACCTTGTCCAAGGTCAGGATTTCCAGCGCCAAACGGGAAGTCAATGCGGAGGCGATCCCTCTCCGGCGATACTTGGGAAGTACATCTACACCGATCTGGTACATCTGCCGACAGTCCGCAGAGCAGCCTGCCAGGCCGATCAGCCTTCCTGCGTCGTAAGCGCCTACGCCCAGCACATCCAGATGTTTGCGATCCCTGCACAGGGCATTGCTCCACTGCGGAAGATACAGCGCTTCAAAATCCGCCCGGTGCAAAATACGCAGCTCATAGCCACAGGACAAGGGTTTCAACAGACCCACATCGGGCAGAAAATACTCCGCCATAAAGCAGATTTTCTGTCCGTAGGGCCGAAGCATTTCCTCCAGCACGTGGAGATTGGGTGTTTCGAAGCAATGCTCTACAGGATAGCGGTGGATATACTGCCGCACCAGAGGCGCAATTTCCTCACTGGCCTGGGCAACGATGTTGGAGCCATAGGAAACCAGATCGCAGCTTAGAGGGAGCTGCAAATACTTTCTGGCCAGGGGGTGCTGCCGGGAGATATTCACCACATTCTCCGGCTTTTCAAAATCCTCCGGCTCGCAGCCGAGGTCATAGGCAGACTGCCGCAAGGCAATTCTCCAAATCTCCTCATTTGTCATAGCATCACTTCCTTTGTTTTTATTCTACCACATCCGCCGGGAATGGGATAGTCTTTTTTTTGACAGCCTTGATCCTTGCCATTTCTGTCCGGAGCCTCTATAATAAATTCAACAAGCCGTCAAGCTCCGCTCAAGTTCCCGGTCATAGGCTTTTGCGTTCCAAGCTGATAGAATAAGCCTGTAACTCAAAACAAGGAGGTTTTCCTATGAATTTCGATTTTGGAAATCGCATTAAGTCCCTGCGGCTCAGCCGCTCCATGACCCAGGAGCAGCTGGCGCAAAAATTAGGAGTATCTGCCCAGGCGGTCAGCAAATGGGAGAGCGGCACCAATATGCCCGACATTCTGCTTCTGCCGGATCTTTCCGTTATCTTTGGCGTGACCATTGACGATCTGTTTGCCATGACCGATGCAAACCGTATGGAGCGCATTGAGAATATGCTCTACGATGTACGTTTCCTGAGCCAGGACGAATTCCTGCAGCATGAGAAATATCTGAAGGATCTGCAAGGCAAGCCGGAGCACAGCGCCGAAGCAGGATTATTGCTGGCAATGCTTTACAACAAGCGGGCCAACGAGTACCACGAGCTGGCAAAGCCCCTGGCCAGAATCGCCCTGCAGCAGATCCCCGGCAGGAAGGATGCCCATAATGCCATCTTTGATGCAGAGCACGGCCCCTATCAGGACTGGAATTTCACCAATCACGGAGATCTGATCGCATTCTACAAGGCCGTCACCGCAGAGCACCCGGAGGATATCCGCAATTACTTCTGGCTGCTGGATCTTTTGATCGCAGACCACCGCACGGCTGAGGCCAGGGATTATGCGGAGCAAATGAAAGCCCTGGAGCATTCCTACCACTACGAGATGTACATGGGCCAGATCTGCCAGGCAGAGGGCAAGCTTTCCGAAGCCTTAGGCTGGTGGACGGAGATGCTGGAGCGCTATTCCCACAAGTGGCAGGTCTGGTTTGAATACGGCAGCACTATGGCAAAGCTGGGGCGTTATGAGGAGGCACTTCGCTATTTCAAAAAATGTCAGCCCATGCGACCCAAGCCCCGCTTCACCGATTGTGAGGATGCCATTTCCCAGATCTGCGTGATTCTGGGCGACATCGACGGCGCTCTTGAAGCGCAGAGGCAGATGCTGCAGATCATGAAAGAGGATTGGGCCACAGAGGGCGAGTCCGTTGACAGCATTCTGCGGGAGATCCGGCGTTTGGAGGCCCTGAAAAAATAAGGGCTTGCATTCCTCCGCAGCGATCCGATATAATAAAGGAACTGAATGTACGGAGGGAAGCTTATGGGAGCCATGCAGTTTGATTCCGAAAAAGAGCGGGAATACAGCGCACAGGCCAGGGCGCTTTACGGTGAAACCGAAGCCTACAGAGAATATGAAGTCAAATCCGCAGCCAGAACGGCGCAGCAGGAGCAGGACTTAGGGGAGCAGGTAATGGCCTTCTTTGTCCGGCTGGGGCAGCTGCGCCCCTGCGCACCGGACTGTCCGGCCGCACTGGCCTGGGCCAAGGCGCTGCAGTGCTTTTTCACGGAGCATTACTATAACTGCACGCCGCAGATCCTCCGGGGGCTGGCAGAGGGCTATGCCGCCGGCGGCAGCATGACGGAGAACATCGACCGTGCCGGCGGTGCGGGCACCGGTGCCTTCGCCAAAGAAGTGATCCTTGCCTATCTGAAAACACCATAAAGAAGCAGCAGTTCCCCTCTCTGCCGAGGGCACCATCAAGAGGTTCCAATCAAGGAGGAAGTTCCATGTCTAAGGTTTTAGTCGCTTATTTTTCCGCCACCGGTACGACCGCCAGGGCCGCAAAGGGGATCGCTGAAGCGCTGGGTGCAGCGCTCTATGAGATCACCCCTGTGACCCCCTACACCAAGGCCGATCTCAACTGGATGAATCCCTTCTCCCGCAGCACCAAGGAGATGAAGGGCAAAAACAACCGTCCGCCCCTGGGCGGAGAGTCCATAGACCTCTCCCCCTACCAAACCATCCTCCTGGGCTTTCCGATCTGGTGGTATATGGCCCCCACCATTGTCAACAGCTTTCTGGAGCAGCACGATCTGAGCGGCAAGCGGATCATCCTGTTTGCCACCTCCGGCGGCAGCGAGTTTGGCAAGACCGCAGCCAGGCTGGCTGCCGGCTGTCCCGGTATAGAGCCGGAGGAGGGCCGTGTCTTTAAGCGGAAGGATGGGCCAGATGCCCCTGCCCTGTGGGCAAAGGAACTGAAGCTGTGAGAAAAGAAGCTGCCAAAAAGGCAGCTTCTTTTCTTACAGGGCGCTGCGCAGGCGCCAATATTTAAAACAATTTATTCTTGAATTTTTGGAAAAAGCCCCGGTTTGCTCTATTTAGCCGCCCAGGTTTTTCAGGAAGGCTTTCTTTTTCTCTGCGCTGTAGGAGGTGTAGACGCCAAAGCGGAGCTTGGGGTAGGCGGTGGCGATGGCCTCCTCCCAGCTGGCTTTCTCCTTTCTGACCAGGATGGGATAGTAGTGGACGGCATTTTTCTCGGCGGCATCGCAGTCGCCGGGGGCATCGCCGATCATCAGAACCTTGTCCCGGTCATAGCCGAAGCGGAGCATGGCCTCGATGCAGGCGGCCTTGGAGCCCACATCCTGGGCCAGGACAATGTCTGTATGCTCTAGCAGGCCGAACTTGCCCCACTCCTCCTCCACCGCATCCCGGTTGGCAGAGGAGACCATAGCCACATCCGCAAAGCCATGGGCAGCGGCAAGGCCCTCTTTCGCCCCCTCGAATGGGATCTTCAGGCGCTCATCCAGCTCAACGATAGCGGCATTGACCGCCTTGGACCAGGACCGGCAATGGTATTCTCCACCCAGGCGATCTCTTCCGGGCCGAGGCAGTAGGGCTTGGTATGTAAATTAACCATAAAAACAATGGCTCCTTCCGGTTTTTTTGTTCATTATACCATAAAAGTCGGAAATATCAACGGGATAATCCGGCCGGTCCCCAAGAAAAAGAAATGTAATATGCACATTGTATTTTTTCTTGTGTGCTTTTCACGAATTTTCCGCATCCTGCTGTGCAGAAATTCTCGATTCTTGACGAAAAATAAAAGAAGCCTTGACAAGGGAGAAAATGGGTGCTAATATGTGGCCGTTTAAAAAATTTTTGAGGAGGTCAACTCATGAAACTCGTCTACGGCATCAAAGACAAGCCGAAATTCCCTCAGCTGCTGATTTTCGCATTTCAGCAGGTATTGGCAATTTTGGCGGCAACCATTGCGGTTCCCACCATTATCGGTAATGGCATGAGCCAGTCCGCTGCCCTCTTCGGTGCAGGCATCGGCACCCTGGTCTATCAGCTCTTTACCAAGTTTAAAAGTCCCGTTTATCTGGGTTCTTCCTTTGCTTTCCTGGGCTCTATGTTCGCAGCTTTCGGCGGTGCGGTTTCCTCTTCCGCCGGTCATGCAGGTTTGATTCTCGGCGCAGTATTTGCCGGTCTTGTTTACGTGGTCATTGCCATTGTGATCAAGCTGGTTGGCGTCAAGTGGATCAACAAGCTGATGCCTGCTGCGGTCATAGGGCCCACTGTTGCTATTATCGGCCTTTCTCTGGCGGGCAACGCTGTCGGCGACCTGACCAAGGGTAAGGTCATGGTAGAATCTGTCTCCCAGATCATCGATAACGGTCAGATCATCGAGCAGAGCTCCATGGTCTCCGGCTGCAGCCCCTATGTGGCGCTGCTCTGCGGCCTGATCACCCTCTTCGCCGTGATGCTCTTCTCCGTCTACGGCAAGAAGATGGCCAAGCTGATCCCCTTTGTCCTTGGCATCCTGGTTGGCTATTGCGCCGCCGCAATCTTCACCCTCATCGGCATCTATACCGACAATGTGGCCCTGCAGATCATTGACTTCTCCGTCTTCCAGGGTCTGGATATCATCTCCATGCCTGACTTCACCTTCCTGATGGCCATGGACGGCCTGAAGGAGATCGACGGCGGCTTCATCGCCACCCTGGCCGTTGCCTATGTGCCCGTCGCCTTCGTGGTCTTCGCTGAGCATATCGCCGACCACAAGAACCTCTCCACCATCATCGGCAGCGACCTGCTGGAAGAGCCCGGCCTGCACCGCACCCTTTTGGGCGATGGCGTTGGCTCCATGGCCGGTGCCTTCTTCGGCGGCTGCCCCAATACCACCTACGGCGAGTCCGTGGGCTGCGTTGCCATCACCCGTAACGCCTCTGTCATCACCATCACCTGCGCTGCTGTGATGTGCATCGTCATCGCCTTCTTCGGCCCCTTTGTTACCTTCCTGGCCTCCATTCCCAACTGTGTCATGGGCGGTGTCTGCGTGGCACTCTACGGCTTCATCGCCGTCAGCGGTCTGAAGATGGTGCAGAAGGTAGACCTGGGTCAGAGCAAGAACCTCTTCACGGTCTCCGTGATCCTCATTGCCGGTATCGGCAACCTCTCCGTCTCCTTCGGCAAGGTCACCCTGACCTCCATCGCCTGCGCCCTGATCCTGGGCATCATCACCAACCTGCTCCTGGCCCACGGCAAGGAAGAATAAAGAAAACAGAAGCTGCCTCCCAAAACGGGGGCAGCTTCTGTTTGGTGAATGGTGGAACAGGTGAATGACGAATAGTAAATGGTGAATGGCGAAGGAATCGGCTCCAACCATAGGTTTAAAATAGAGTAAATCGATATTTGTCGGTCTGTTTGCCGCACTAATGACCCCCTTGTCAAAGGGGGTCGGATCGCCTTTCAGGCGATCCGGGGGGATTCGTGCAGGCAGTACGAATTCGCCGAAAACCTTGCAAAATAACGGTGTTGCGGCGTGCAGAATCCCTCCGAGTCGCCTTTTCAAGGCGACCCACCTCAGCACAAGGCATAAGTTCGACCAACCAAATTGAAAATTTGGGGTCTCACTTACCTTTGACAAGGGAGGCTTAGGCTACCACCAACAGACCGACAAATTCCTGTTTACGCTTATAGGGACAGTCCGGGACGACTCTCTCTTTTACGACCAGTCCAGGGAGA
>JAFQCY010000002.1 GCA_017399355.1 Oscillospiraceae bacterium | reverse complement strand
GCTGTAGAGCTTAGCCAGGCCGCCCTCGGCGGTCTCGCGGTAGCTCTCTGCCATATGCTGGCCGGTCTCCTTCATGGTGCGCACCACCATATCGAAGCTGATATTTCTGGTGCCGCAGAGGAAGTAGGAGAGGTTGAATGCATCCATGGCACGTTTGGCGGCGACAGCGTTACGCTCAATGCAGGGGATTTGCACCAGACCGCAGATGGGGTCACAGGTCAGACCCAGCTGGTGTTCCATAGCCACCTCAGCGGCATACTCCGTCTGGGCGATGGTCATGTCCTTCAAGGTGCAAAGGGCAGCGGCTGCCATGGAGCAGGCGGTGCCGATCTCAGCCTGGCAGCCACATTCAGCGCCGGAGATAGAGGCGTTGCGCTTGACCAGACTGCCGATCAGACCTGCGACGGCAAGGGCCTGCAGGATTTTTTCGTCGGATAAATGGTGCCGCTCCTGCATATAAAGCAGTACCGCAGGAAGCACACCGCAGGAGCCACAGGTAGGGGCAGTGACCACGGTGCCGTTGTCTGCGTTTTCTTCCGCCACAGCAAAGGCATAGGCGGCGACGATGCGCAGCTCTCTGACCTGGGGTCTTTCGTTGGGCGTCTCCTGCTCAAAAAGGCGCTTTGCCTTGCGCTCCACATTCAGGCCGCCGGGCAGGACGCCGCTGGCCCGGAGTCCGGCACCAATGGAGCGCTTCATGGCTCTCCAGATCTGAGCTAAGAAATCCCAGATCTCCGGGCCTTCGTTCAGCTCTACATATTCGCTGAGGCTGATATAGCGCCAGGTACAGAACTGCTGGATCTCCGCAAAGGAATTCTCCGGATAGACCTCCTCCGCTGCGCTGGCAGGCTCACCCTCGATGACGATATCGCCACCGCCCACAGAAAAGACGCGCATTCTGCCGATCTCCTCGCCCTCCTTGAAGGCAATGAAATCCATGGTGTTGGGGTGGGGATAGGTCTGGCCGGGCTCATCGTAGAAGATGACCTGGGTGCGCTCCTTGCCCAAAACCTCATAAAGCACACGGTCGGTGCCGTGACCGATGCCGGTTTTACAAAGGGACTCATAGAGCATGACACGGTAGCGGTCAGCCTGGGGATAGCGCTGCATGAATACACCGGCGGCACGCTCCGGGCCGATGGTATGGGAGCTGGAAGGCCCTTTGCCGATTTTGTAGACATCTCGGATCGATTTCATCCGGTTTCACCTCTCTTTTTTTCTCGGGACTCATTATATCAGCTTTCTTTACGGTTTGCAATCTTCTATTTGCTTTTTCTTCAGGGCCTGGATGGAAAGCTCACCGGCCAGCTTATACAGGGCATCGGACAGCACCTGCTCCACCGTACGCTCCGCCTTCTGCCCCAAGGCTGCGTAGAAGGCATACACAGCCGGATCCAGAGAGAGGGTGACAAGGATCATAAAAAAGCCTCCTTCGGGCATATTTTTCTGTATCTCATCCTATGCATCCTCTTGACAGACGTGATACAATATATACGGAAAATTACGGGCACATAGTCTGCCCGTTGAAGAACAGGAGACAGGAAAATGGCGAAAGAAAAGAAAGTGGAACAGATCACCGATATGGAGGTCGACTTTACCCAGTGGTATACCGATGTCTGCAAGAAGGCTGAGCTGATCGACTACTCCTCCATCAAGGGTATGTTTATCTACCGTCCCTATGGCTATGCCATCTGGGAGAATATCCAGGCACAGCTGGATGCTGAGTTTAAGAAGACCGGCGCTGAGAACGTCTATATGCCCATGCTGATCCCCGAGTCCCTTCTGCAGAAGGAGAAGGATCATGTAGAGGGCTTTGCCCCCGAGTGCGCCTGGGTCACCTACGGCGGCAGCGAGAAGTTAGAGGAGCGTTACTGCATCCGTCCCACCTCCGAGACCCTCTTCTGCGAGCACTTCCGCAATGTGATCCAGTCCCACAGAGACCTGCCCAAGATGTACAATCAGTGGTGCAGCGTTCTGCGCTGGGAGAAGACCAGCCGACCCTTCCTCCGCCACAGAGAGTTCCTCTGGCAGGAGGGCCACACCATGCACGCTACCAAGGAAGAGGCAGAGCAGGAGACCGAGCTGATGCTGAAGGTCTATGCCGATTTCTGCGAGAACGTCCTTGCCATGCCTGTTACCAAGGGCAGAAAGACCGAGAAGGAGAAGTTCAACGGCGCTGAGGCTACCTATACCATCGAGTGCATGATGCATGACCGCAAGGCTCTCCAGGCCGGTACCTCCCACTTCTTCGGCGATGGCTTTGCAAAGGCTTTTGATATCACCTTCGCCAGCAAGGATAATAAGCGTGAGCATCCCTTCCAGACCTCCTGGGGCGTATCCACCCGCCTCATCGGCGGCATCATCATGACCCATGGCGATAACAATGGCCTGGTGCTGCCTCCCAAGGTAGCTCCCATCCAGATCGTTGTCGTGCCCATCGCCCAGCATAAGGAGGGTGTTCTGGATAAGGCCTATGAGCTGGCAGAGCGCCTGAAGCAGTCCGGCCTCCGGGTGAAGGTGGATGCCTCCGAGCAGAGCCCCGGCTGGAAGTTTGCCGAGTACGAGATGAAGGGCGTGCCCCTCCGTCTGGAGATCGGCCCCAAGGATATCGAGAAGAACCAGTGCGTTCTGGCCCGCAGAGACAATGGCGAGAAGAGCTTCATCAGCCTGGATGCGCTGGAGAGCTGCGCTGCCGAGCTGCTGGAGCAGGTGCATCAGGGTATGTATGACCGTGCCAAGAAGAACCTGACCGAGCACACCTACGATGCCGAGACCATGGAAGAGGCCAAGCGCCTGCAGCAGGAGCATGGCGGCTTCATCCGCACCATGTGGTGCGGCGATCAGGCCTGCGAGATCAAGATGAAGGAAGAGGCCGGCATGACCAGCCGCTGCATCCCCTTCGAGCAGGAAAAGCTGTCCGACAAGTGCGCCATCTGCGGCAAGGAAGCCAAGAAGATGATCTACTGGGGCGTTGCATACTAAATTCATAATGAAAAAGAGCTGTTGCAGACCTGCGTGGTTTGCAACAGCTCTTTTCTATTGCCCGAAAAAGGAGGGCCGCAGACAAGCGACGAAACCTGTCTGCGGCAACAATAAGAAAGAAAAGAGGAGAAAATGAAAAAGAAACTTGATGTTTGTATTTACATAATACCCGAGAATTGTTAAGAATATAACCGAAAAGAAATTAAGATTTTATTAAGTTCTGCTCTTATTTCGGTGCTGCCCCTTTGTGTCGGATTTTGACGAGGTGCATACAATGTGCCAGGGAGGGATGCCCATATGAAGTATGTCTATCTTACCTTTCGCTCTGTGACGGCAGCCATGGAGGCCAGGAGACTTCTGGAAAGGGCGGGGCTGTCAGCTCGACTGCTGCGCACGCCGGAGCAGCTTCGAAGCCGGGGCTGCGGCTACAGCCTGCGCCTGAGAAGACAGGATCTTCCGGAGGGGAAGCTGCTGCTCAATCAGTATGGAGCAGCGCCGGAAAAATATTTTCAGGAGCTTGCCCCCGGCTCCTGGCAGGAGGTAGCCCCGTGATCTATCTGGATTCTGCTGCCACCACCCTGCAGAAGCCTCCGTCAGTAAGACGGGCCGTGGTCAGAGCTATGGAGCGCTGCGCCAGCGTGGGGCGGGGCGGCCATGCTGCGGCTATGGCTGCTTCTGAGGAGGTCTATGCCTGCAGAGCTCTGGCCGCAGAGCTCTTTGATGCCAAGCCGGAGCAGGTGGTATTCACCATGAATGCCACCCATGGCCTGAATCTTGCGATCCACAGCCTGGTTCCGCACGGTGGCCGTGTGCTGATCTCCGGCTTTGAGCACAATGCGGTTACCCGACCCCTTTATGCACGGAACGCTGCGATCACCGTAGCCGGGCGCAAGCTCTTTGACCGGGAGGATACCCTCCGGGCCTTTCAGGCCGCAATGGAAGCCGGAGACTATGATGCCGTGATCTGCACCCAGGTGTCCAATGTGTTTGGCTACGTTCTGCCCCTGGAGGAGATCGCACAGCTGTGCCGCCAAAGGCAGATCCCGCTGATCGTCGATGCCTCGCAGAGCGCCGGGCTTCTGCCGGTCTCTCTCAGACAAAGCGGCGCAGCCTTCATCGCCATGCCGGGGCATAAAGGGCTCTACGGCCCCCAGGGCACGGGGCTGCTGCTGTGCGCAGGGCCGGGAAAGCCGCTGCTCTATGGAGGCACCGGGGGGAACTCCCTGCTGAGGGAGATGCCGGAGTTCCTGCCGGATCGGCTGGAGGCCGGAACCCACAATGTCTGCGGCATCGCCGGCTTACGGGCAGGGCTGGAGTTTGTGCGGCGGATGGGGCCTGAGACCCTTTTGCGCCGGGAACGGCAGCTGCTTCAGAGGCTGCTGCCTGCGCTGCAGCGGCTGCCTCTTCGCTGCTATACCGGGAAGGCGCAAACGGGAGTGCTATCCTTTGTGCCATGGGATTTGGATTGTGAGCAGCTGGCAGAGCGCCTGGGGGAGCAAGGGATCGCGCTGCGTGCAGGGCTGCACTGTGCGCCTCTGGCCCACGAGAGTGCCGGAACTTTGGAACACGGAACGCTCCGTCTCAGCCTCTCGGCATTTACCAAGGCAGAGGAATTGGATCGTTTTGTAAATATTTCCAAAATTCTCCTTGGGAAAAAGGGAAATTCACGAATCACCCCTTGCTATTGACAGCGAAATCGGCTATAATCTATGAGTAAAAATGTATAAGCGGAGTTTTGCTTATGGATAAGATCATTAGTTTTTTTAAAGATGTATTTTCAATGCTCCCCACGCTGAAGATCATGGATGTGGTGGATATTCTTCTGGTGGCCGTGGTGATCTATGCGATTTTTACCATGATCCGCACCACAGGCTCTGCCCGTATTGCCAAGAGCGTGGTCATTATTCTGCTGCTCACCGGCGCTACGAAGCTGCTGAATATGCACCTGACCAATTTTATCCTGGACGGCATCCTGGAGATCGGCCTCATCGCCTTGGTGATCATGTTCCAGCCTGAGCTGCGCCGTATGCTGGAGAAGCTGGGCAGCAAGAGTGTCCGGGAGATCCTGAATATGAAGGGCGAGGAGCGAGAGATAGAGAAGGTTATTAACCAGACCGTAGCTGCCTGCGAGATCCTCTCCAAGGAGCATACCGGTGCGCTGATCGTCTTTGAGCGGGATGTATCTCTTGTGGATTATCAGAAGACCGGCACTGTCATCGATGCGCAGATCTCTCATGAGCTGCTGCGGAATATCTTCTTTACCAAGGCGGCCCTGCACGACGGTGCTGTCCTGGTTCGTAAGGATCGTCTGGCGGCGGCGGGCTGCGTTCTGCCGCTGACCCAGAACCGTAATATCTCCAGCGACCTGGGCACCAGACACCGTGCGGCCATCGGCATCAGCGAAGTGGCCGATGCTGTGGTGGTAGTGGTCTCTGAGGAGACGGGCACCATCTCCGTGGCCATCGATGGCATACTCAAGCGGCATCTTGCCTCCCAGACCCTGGCCAAGCTCCTGAAGAATGAGCTGGATCCCCAGAAGGATGGGGAGCAAAGTGGGCTGTTTGGCCGTGTGAAGAACAAATTCGGCAAGAAGGACGAGCAGCCCAAGGATAGCCGGAAGGAGAAAAAGAGCTTCTTCCGCAAGAATGCAGAGGATGAAAACGATGAAAACGCTGCTAAAAAATAAATTTTTCATTTTTATCATTTCGCTTCTGATCGCCGTTGGCCTGTGGGTCTATGTGGTGACGGTGGTCAATCCGGAGGATACCAAAACCATCACCAATATCCCGGTCTCCTTTGCCAATCTCACGGTTCTGGAAGGGAAGGGTCTGATGCTGACCGGGGGAGAGAAGCAGTATATCTCTCTGGAGCTGTCCGGCAAGCGCTCTGACCTGAAGCAGCTCAGCAGCTCCAATGTGGAGGCGGTGGCAGATCTGAGCCGGATCGACAGCGCCGGGAGCTATGAGATCACCTGGTCGCTGGATCTGCCCTCTACCGTTGCATCCGGGGATGTGGGTATCGTCAGCTCCAGCAGCAACAAAGCAAAGGTCAAGGTCAGCGAATATGTAAAGGATATGCAGCTTCCTGTGCGTGTGGAGCACGTGGGCACACTTCCCGATGGCTATATTCTGGACCAGGCCGTACTCAGTTCCGATACGATCCTTGTCAGCGGCCCTGCCGAGGAGCTGGAGCAGCTGAAGGAAGCGGTGATCACGGTAGAGCTGGACCAGCTGACCGCTACCATCGACCGGGAGGTGGAGTACCGCCTGGTGGATGTGGAGGGGCTCTCTCCCCAGACCAGCGACTATGTGACCCTGTCGCAGAGCAGCCTGCACCTGTATATTCCCGTGCTGCACTATAAGGAGATCAAGCTGGAAGTCAAGCTTGTGGAAGGCGGCGGCGTGAGAGTCAATGACGCCAAGGTCAGCCTTGACCCGCCCATTATTGCCGTGACCGGTTCGGAGGAGGCTCTGAAGGATTTGGACAGCCTGACGATCCTGGAGATCGACCTGGCCAAAGCCTCCAATGATGATGAGTGGACCGTTGTGCCGGAACTTCCGGCTGGGGTCAGCTTCCGTGGAACAGAGCCCTCTGTCCGTGTGGGAGTTAAATTCACCGGCATTATGATGAAGCACTTTACCATTGCCTGCTCGGAGATCCAGCGGCTGGATGATAATGAGACCTTAGCCTTTGGCGAGCAGAAGGTCAGTATCAAAGTCCGGGGCAAGCTTACGGATCTCAGCGGCCTGACCGCCCAGGATATTCTCGTTACTGCCGATTTAGAGAAGGACTACGATCCCACCACCAAAACGGTGACCCTGACGATCCTGCTTCCCGAGGGGCTCCAGGCTGCTGTGATGAACGGCCCCTATGCGGTGCAGGTCATCGAGGTCGAGCCGGAAGAGACGACCTGACCCATGCAGCAGAAAGCAAAGGTGCATAGGCTCCTGCCTAATGGCAGGGCAGAGCTTGTGGTGCAGCGGCAGAGCGCCTGCTCCGGAGATTGCGGCAGCTGCGGCGGCTGCGGAGCGGTGCAGCAGAGCCTTCTCCTGACAGCCAAAAACGCCATCGGCGCCGCAGAGGGAGATCTGGTCTATGTGGAGACTGCAACCGGTCTTGTGCTGAAAGCAGCGGCCCTGGTCTACCTGCTGCCCCTGATCCTTTTCCTTGTGGGCTATTTTGTGGCGATCTCCCTGGGTGGCTGGGCCTATGCCGTCGGCATTGCCGGGTTTCTTCTGGGGCTGCTTCCTGCCACCCTCTTTGACCGTGCCCTGCGGAAACGACCGCCCAATTATGTGATCGTAGGTTTTGTAAATTAAGTATGTTTGGATATGTCATTCCCCGAAAAGACAAGCTGACCGAGGCACAGCAAGCCCGCTACCGGGCGGCCTATTGCGGCCTGTGCAGGGGGCTGAAGCTGCGCTATGGCTTCCGTGCCAGATTCCTGGTCAATTATGATATGACCTTTCTGTACCTCCTTCTGCAGCGGCAGACGGGGAGAGAAATGCAGCGCTGCTTTTGTCCTGCCAATCCCTTCTGCAAAAAGAATTGCCTGCCTGCAGATGAGGCCATGGACTATGCGGCGGATATGAGCGTGCTTCTGAGCTATCAGAAGCTGGCAGACAGTATCCAGGACGGCGGCTTTTTCTCCGCCCTTGGAGCAAGATTGGCCAAGCTCCTTCTGCGCCGGGTCTATGCCAAGACTGCTGGACGGCGAGGGGAGGAGGATCAGGCATTCCGGAGCTGCCTGCAAAGGCTTGGGCAGCTGGAGCGTGAGAACTGCGCCAGTATTGACCGCGCCGCAGATGCCTTTGCCTCCCTCCTGAAGGTCTGCGCCGGGGCTGCAGCACCCGAAGAGCGCCGCCCCATGGAGCTGCTGCTGTACCATGTGGGCCGCTATCTCTATCTCACCGATGCCCTGGAGGATCTGCCAAAGGATCTGAAGCAGGATCACTATAACCCCCTGCGGTATCGCTACTCTTTGCAGGATGGTGTCCTGTCTAAAGAGGATAAGGCGCAGCTCCTGGATACCATCGATGCCTCCATCAGCATGGCGGCCTCAGCCTTTGAGCTGTTGGAATCCCGTGAGGATCGTGTGATCCTGGATAATATTATTTATTACGGCCTGCCTGCGGTGCTGCACAGCGTGGCACAGGGCACCTTCCGTAAGAGAGGAAAGAAACATGAAAGATCCCTATGAGGTTCTGGGTGTACCCTATGGCGCCTCTGAGGAGGTCATTAAGAAGGCCTACCGTGATTTAGCCAGAAAGTACCACCCCGATAACTATGTCAATAACCCCCTGGCGGATCTGGCCCAGGAGAAGATGAAGGAGATCAATGAGGCCTACGATGCCCTGACCAAGGGCGGTGCTGCCTCCTCCGGCTCTTACAGCCAGTCCCAAAGCCGCACAGGCGGCTATACCGGCGGCACGGCTTCGGAGTTCGCCCTGGTGCGCCGCATGATCCAGCAGGGCGATCTGGACGGTGCCGAGGCCAGACTCAACGGCATCGCCAACCACAATGCCGAGTGGTACTATCTCCGTGGTGTCATCGCTCAGCGCAGAGGCTGGATGGACGAGGCTGCTCAGAATTTCCGCATTGCCGCCAATATGGAGCCCCATAATGCAGAATATGCCAATGCCGCCCGGGCTGCGGGTGGTCAGGCTGCCTATACTTACCGCCAGCAGCATACAGGCGGCGACGATTGCACCATGTGCGACGTGTGTTCTGCTCTGATGTGCATGAACTGCCTGTGCGACTGCTGCCATTGAAAGGAAATGAAAGAATGATCCATAGTATGACCGGCTACGGCAGAGCCGTAGAGACCATCCGTGACCGGGAGATCACCGTAGAGCTCCGCTCCGTGAACAACCGTTTTCTGGACTGCACTGTGAAGATGCCCCGTGCCTTCTCCTATGCAGAGGAGGCCGTGAAGCAGGCGGTGAAGCAGACCGTCTCCCGTGGCAAGCTGGATGTGTTTATCAGCATCAACACCACCGCCTGCGAAAATGTCAATATCAGCCTAAACCGCCCCCTCCTGGAGGGCTATCTCCAGGCCCTGCGGAGCATTGCCTCCGATTATTCCGTACGGGAGGATATCAGCGCAGTTTCCCTGGCCCGTTTCCCCGATGTATTCGTAGTGGAGAAGGCTGAGGAGGACGAGGAGCAGAATACGGCCGATATCCTCTCTGTGGCCCGGCAGGCTCTGGAGGCTTATAATGCCATGCGCCGCAAGGAGGGCGAAGCCCTGGCCGCTGATCTGCTCTCCCGCAAGGCTACCATCCTGGGCTATGTGGAGAAGGTGGAAGCACGCAGCGCTGTCACCGTAGCGGAGTACCGCAACCGCCTGACCAATAAGCTCCGGGAAGTGCTGGAGAACCATACCATTGACGAATCCCGGATCCTCACTGAGGCAGCTATTTTTGCCGATAAGGTTGCTGTGGATGAGGAAACTGTCCGCCTGCGCAGCCATCTGTCCCAGATGGAGGAGCTGCTGAGTAAGGGCGGCGCTGTAGGCAGAAAGCTGGATTTTCTGCTGCAGGAGATGAACCGTGAGGCCAATACCATCGGCTCCAAGGGCAACGACCTGGAGCAGGCACGGAATGTAGTTGAGATCAAGGCGGAGCTGGAAAAGATCCGTGAACAGATCCAGAATATTGAGTGATATGCCGCTGATCAATATCGGATACGGAAATTTGGTCTCATCGGAGCGGCTGCTGACGGTGGTCAGCCCCGACTCTCTGCCGGTCAAGCGCCTGATCCAGGAGGCGAAGGATCGTGCCATGCTGATCGATGCCAGCTTTGGCAGAAAGACCCGTGCGGTTTTGGTGATGGATACGGATCATGTGATCCTCTCTGCCGTCAGCCCCGAGGCCATTGCCAAGCGATTAAACGGCAGCAAGGATGCTGCTGATACCCGGGAGGAAGAGGAATGAAGCAGGGTAGAGTTATTATTATTTCCGGCCCCTCCGGTGTGGGCAAGGGTACCGTGGTCAAGCGGATCATGGCAGCAGACCCGGAGCTGTGCTTCTCTGTTTCTGCCACCACCCGTGCCATTCGCCCCGGTGAGGTGGACGGAGTCAGTTACTATTTTATTTCCAGAGAGCGCTTTGAGGAGATGATCCAAAAGGGCGAGTTCCTGGAGCATGCCAGCTATGCAGGCAATTATTACGGCACCCCCGAGCCCGCAGTGAATGCAGCCCTGGCTCAGGGAAAGAGCGTGGTTCTGGAGATCGAGGTGCAGGGAGCGCTGCAGGTGATGCGCCGCCGTCCCGATGCCGTCTCCATCTTCATTGCGCCCCCCTCCTTTGAGGAGCTTCACCGCCGTCTGGCCGGCCGTGGGGATACCGACCCCGAGAGCATGGCCCGCCGTCTTCGTGAGGCAAAGGGCGAATGCGAGCTTGCCAAGGAGTACAACTATACCGTCATCAACGACAGCCTGGAGGAGGCCGTGCAAAAGGTGCAGGCCATTCTCACAGCCGAGCGCTGCCGCAGTAGATATACATACATCCCACAGAAGGAGGAATAAACAAATGTTATATCCCGCAATGTCCGACCTGCTGAAGAATATTGACAGCAGATATTTAATGGTGAACGTGGTGGCACGCCGTGCCCGTCAGATCTCCATCGAGGCTGAAGAAAACAACGAAACCCTGACGGAAAAGCCGGTCACCCTGGCCATCCGTGAGGTGGCAGAGGGCAAGCTCTCCGCCTCTATTTTAGAAGATTAAACCCAAAAGCGGTAGGACGGAGAGCAAATTTTCTGTCCGACCGCTGTTTGTGGTTTTTAGAAAGGGCGAAGGAGGGCTGAAAATGCTGGCGAAAATAGCGGTTTCTGCGGCGATCTTCGCCATCGACAAGCCCTACGATTACCTGATCCCGGAGTCAATGAGGCTGCAGCCGGGCCAGCGTGTGCTGGTGCCCTTTGGCCGCTCCAATAAGCAGACCGAGGGCATCGTCCTTGCCGTGGAGCAGGAGGAGCGCCCCGGCCTGAAATCCGTACTGCAGGCGCTGGATCCGGAGCCGCTGCTGGATGAGAAGCTGCTCCACCTTGCCGCTTTTATGCGGGAGCGCTATTTTTGCACCTTTTATGATGCGGTGAAGGCCATTCTCCCTGCCGGTGTCTGGTTTCGGGAGGAGGAGCGCTATCGTATCTGCCAGCCCAACTGGGCCGAGGCCATCTGCCGCCAGAAGACCGCCCTTGCGGTGATGCAGACCATCGAGGCTCTGGGCGGCGAGGCGCAGGCCGAGCTGCTTCGCAAGCAGTTTGAGGAGGAAGCCCTTCAGAAGGCCCTCCGTTATCTGCTGAAGAAGAAGCTGCTCCATCTGCAAACCGACCGCCGCCGTGCCGTAGGGGATAAGACGGAGCGTATCGCTCTGCTGACGGTTTCGGCAGAGGAGGCGCTGGATTTTGCGGCCCGTAAGAAGCGCTCTGCAGCCATGCAGTCGGCGGTTATGGAGCTGATGGCCACGGTAGGTGAGTGTTCTGCCAAGGAGATCTGCTACTTTACCGGGGCCAGTACAGCCACCCTGAACGCCCTGGAGCGTGCAGGCTACCTCTGCTTTACCCAAAAGGAGAGCCTGCGCATCAGCCATGCAGAGCCTGCCAGGCTGGATGGCCCCCTGGTGCTGAGCCCGGAGCAGAGCCGCTGCTATGAGGGGCTGTCTCAGCAGCTGCAGGGAGAAAAGCCGGGCATCGCCCTGCTTTACGGCGTGACGGGAAGCGGTAAGACCTCGGTCTATATCCGCCTGATCTATGACTGCCTGGACTCCGGCAAAACGGCGCTGCTCCTGGTTCCGGAGATCGCCCTGACCCCCCAGCTCCTTGCGCTTTTTGCCGCCCATTTTGGCGAACGTGCCGCAGTTTTGCACAGCAACCTGCGGATCACAGAGCGTTATGATACCTTTAAGCGCATCCGCTCCGGAGAGGCCAAGGTGGTGCTGGGGACACGCTCCGCAGTTTTTGCACCCCTGCAGGATCTCGGCCTGATCATTGTGGACGAGGAGCAGGAGCATACCTACAAATCCGAAAATTCTCCCCGTTACCATGCCCGTGAGATCGCCATTTACCGTGGGGCTCAGGCCAATGCGCTGGTGCTGCTGGGCTCTGCCACGCCCTGTGTAGAGACCATGTACCGGGCAAAGCAGGGGATCTATCAGCTGTACCATTTAAAAAATCGCTTCAATCGTCAGCCTCTGCCTGCGGTGCAGATCGTGGATATGAAGGAGGAGCTGAAGCAGGGCAATGCCACTGCCATCAGCGAGCCCCTGCTTCTGGCTCTGCGGGAGAACCTGGCCAGGGGGCAGCAGTCCATTCTCTTTTTAAACCGCCGTGGCAGCAGCCGTATGATGGTCTGCGTGGATTGCGGCTATGTACCCATGTGTCCCGGCTGCAGCGTGGATCTGACCTACCACCATGCCAATGGCCGCCTGATGTGCCACTACTGCGGCCATTCCCAGCCTCTGCCGCCCCGCTGCCCCCAATGCGGCGGCCATCTGAAGCCCATCGGCATCGGCACCCAGAAGGTGCAGGAGCAGTTAGAGCAGCTTTTGCCCGGGGTTCCTGTTTTGCGCATGGATGCGGATACGGTTTCCGCTGTGAATACCCATGAGAAGCTGCTCAAGCGCTTCCGGGAGGAGAAGATCCCCATTTTGCTGGGAACGCAGATGGTGACCAAGGGCCTGAACTTTGAGGCTGTGACCCTGGTTGGGGTGCTGGACGGGGATATGAGCCTGTATGTGGGCTCTTACCGGGCTGCTGAGACGACCTTCTGTATGACCACCCAGGTGGTGGGCCGTGCAGGCCGGGGGAACTTATCCGGCCGTGCCATCGTCCAAACAATGACTCCACAAAATCAGGTCATTTCCCTGGCGGCCATGCAGGACTATGACGGCTTCTATGAATCGGAGCTGCCCCTCAGGAGGCTGCGAGGCTGTCCGCCCTTCCGGGATCTGATCACCCTGACCTTCCATGGCCTGCAGGAGGAGCTGGTCTGGCAGGGAGCCCAGCGCTTCCGTGCCATGCTGGATGCCCAGCTGAATAGCCAGCACTATGCCGCCGAAGCGGCCCAGATCTTGGGCCCAGCCCCTGCGCAGGTGGCCCGGATCAACTATCACTACCGCTGCCGCTTGACCCTGAGCTGTCGCAATACCCGACCGCTCCGCCAGCTTTTGGCCCATCTGATGCGGCTGTTTTTAAAGGATAAGCAAAATAAGCATGTTGGCCTCTACGCAGATGTCAACAGCAATGAATAGGAGAACACTATGGCACTGAGAAAAATTCTGACGGCAGAGGATCCTGCCCTCCATAAGGTCTGCCACAAGGTCACCCGTTTTGATGAGAAGCTCCACCGCCTGCTGGAGGATATGAAGGAGACTGTGGTGGATGCCAATGGTGTAGGTCTTGCTGCCCCCCAGATCGGCATTATGCGCCGTGTGGTGGTCATTGACACCGGCGAGGAGATCGTGGAACTGATCAACCCCGAGGTCATCGAGACCTCCGGCCAGCAGGATGGCATGGAGGGCTGCCTTTCCGTGCCCGGCGAATACTGGCTGGTCAAGCGTCCCATGATCGCCAAGGCCAGAGCCCAGGATCGCAACGGCGATTGGTTCGAGCTGGAAGGTGAGGGCCTCATCGCCCGCTGCATCTGCCATGAATGCGACCATCTGGACGGCCATATCTATACGGAGAAGGCTTACCATAAGCTGACCGATGAGGAGCTGGAGGAGATCATCTCCCGTCAGGAGGAAGAATGAGAGTAGTATTTATGGGCACGCCGGATATTGCGGCGACCTGTTTGAAGCGGCTGATGCAGGAGGAGCATGAGATCGTCGGCGTATACACCAAGCCCGATATGCCCAAAAACCGTGGCATGAAGCTGGAGATGTCCGATGTGAAGAAGCTGGCTCTGGAGGCCGGACTGCCGGTCTATCAGCCCGTGAACTTTAAGGAAGATGCCACCGTGGAGGAGCTGCGGAGTCTGCAGCCCGATGTGATCGCCGTGGTGGCTTACGGCAGAATTCTGCCCCAGCGGGTGCTGGATATTCCGGCCAAGGGCTGCGTCAATATCCATGCCAGCGTGCTGCCTCTGCTCCGGGGTAGCGGCCCTGTGCAGTGGGCCATTCTCGATGGCTTCGAGGAGACCGGTGTTACCGCCCAGTTTATGGCGGCGGAGATGGATGCCGGTGACATCATCGATGTCCGCAAGACCCCCATCGAGCCCTACGAAAATGCCCAGAGCCTGCTGAATCGTCTTGCCCTTCTGGGCGGCGAGCTGCTGGTGGACACCCTTCACGTCATAGAAAAGGGAGAGGTTATCGCTGTGCCTCAGGATCACAGCAAGGCCACCTTCGCCCCCATGCTGAATAAATCCCTTTGCCCCATTGACTGGAGCATGACCCAGCGCCGGATCATTGACCATGTCCGTGGCCTGGATCCCTGGCCTGTAGCCACTACGGAGATCCGGGGCAAGCGCTTTAAGATCTATTCTGTCCTGCCTGTAGAGGGCGAGACCGATCAGGCCCCCGGCACTCTCCTGGCCCTGAACAAGAAGGGCCTGGATGTGGCCTGCGGCGGCGGCAAGATCCTGCGGATCACCTGCCTCCAGGCTGAGGGCGGCAAGCGGATGCCCGCTGCGGATTATTTCCGTGGCCATCCCATCGAGCTGTGACCATGGAGCTGACTGCCAGAGAGGCGGCGCTTTTGGCGCTGATTGCCTGCCGCAGACAGGGTGCCTGGTCCGAGGGAATACTAAAGGAGCTGCTCCGGGGTATGGAGCGCCGTGAGGCGGCCCTGGCCAGCCGACTCTGCTACGGCGTGCTGCAGAACCGCATCCTGCTGGATCACTGGCTGGATGCCTATGTCAAGGGAAAGCTGCAGCCTGTGGTGCGGGATATTCTCCGCCTGGGGCTGTACCAGCTTCGATTTCATGATAAAATTCCTGCCTCTGCCGCCGTGAACCAGGCGGTGGAGCAGTGCAAGCGCCATGCCAACAGCCAGGCAGCTCGCCTGGTCAATGGTGTGCTGAGGAATATTCTCCGGGCAGGGGAGCTGCCTCTTCCGGAGGATCCGGGCCTGCTCTACAGCCATCCGGCCCCTTTGCGGCAGCTGCTGGAGACAGAGTATGGCCGGGAAAAGGCCGAGGCCCTGATGCGCTGCCACAATGAAGCCCCGGAGACCACCTTGCAGCTGAACCCCCTTTCCGGCGATCTGCAGAGCCTGCGAACTGAGCTGGAAGAGGCAGGCTGCACCGTAAAGGCCCATCCCTGGCTGGAAAACTGCCTCTGCGTCAGCGGAACCGGCAGCCTGGAGAGTCTGCCTGCCTTCCGTGAGGGCAGAGCCTATGTGCAGGATGCCGCAGCCAAGCTCAGCGTTTTGGCGGCCGGGATCAAGCCCGGTATGCGGGTGCTGGACTGCTGTGCTGCCCCCGGCGGCAAGAGCTTTGCCGCAGCCATGTGCATGGAGAACCGTGGAGCACTGATCTCCTGCGATATCCATCCCCACAAGCTGCAGCTCATCGAAAAGGGTGCACAGCGCCTGGGGATCTCCATCCTCACCACCCGTCTGCAGGATGCCTCCAAGCCTGTGGAGGAATTCAAAAGCAGTATGGATGTGGTTCTGGCGGATGTGCCCTGCTCCGGCCTGGGCGTGATCCGCAAAAAACCGGATATCCGATATAAGGATCTGAAGCAGATCGAAGCCCTGCCTGCCATTCAGAGCGTCATCCTGGCGCAGCAGGCAGCGTATGTGAAGCCCGGCGGCGTTCTGCTCTACAGTACCTGCACCATCCTTAAGCGGGAAAATGAGCAGGTGGTGGAGGACTTCTTAAAACGGCACGGGGAATTCGTCCCGGAAGAGATGGATTTTCCCACTTTCAGTGGCCTTTCCCGAAGTGCAATGGCCACCTTACTGCCCTGTGATCAGGGAACCGATGGATTTTTTATCTGTAAACTCAGGAGGAAGCCTTGAAGGACATCAAATCTCTGACGCTCAAGGAGCTGAGTGAAGAGCTTGCTCAGCTGGGAGAGCCGAAATTTCGAGCCTTACAAGTTTATACCTGGCTACACCGTGGCGCAAGGAGCTTTCAGGAGATGAGCAATCTCTCCAAGGCCCTGCGGGAGAAGCTTTCTCAGACCTATAGCCTCTACTGCCCCACAGTGGCAAGACGGCTGGTCTCCCAAAAGGACGGCACGGTGAAGTATCTCTGGCGCCTGGAGGACGGCAACTGCGTGGAGAGCGTGCTGATGCGCTATCACCACGGCAACACGGTCTGCATCTCCTCGGAGGTGGGCTGCGCCATGGGCTGCGCCTTCTGCGCCTCCACCAAGGGCGGCCTGATCCGCAGGCTCAGCCCCTCAGAGATGCTGGATCAGGTGCTGTTTACCCAGCTGGATTCCGGCCTGCCCATTTCCAATATTGTCCTCATGGGCATCGGAGAGCCTCTGGATAATTATGACAATGTGCTGCGTTTTCTGCAGCTGGTCAATTCCCCCGAGGGAATGAACATCGGTATGCGGCATATCAGCCTGTCTACCTGCGGCCTGGTGCGGCGTATTGGGGATCTGGCAAAAGAGGATCTGCAGCTGACTCTTTCCGTCTCCCTCCATGCCCCCTGCGATGAGATCCGCAATGAGATCATGCCGGTGAATAGACGCTGGAACGTGGATGAGCTGCTGAGCGCCTGCAGAGCCTACTATGAGAAGACCGGACGGCGGATCTCCTTTGAGTATGCCATGATCCGGGATGTGAACGATACCCCTCAGATGGCGAAGCTCCTGGGCAAAAAGCTCCGTGGTATGGGAGCCCATGTCAATCTGATCCCCCTGAACGACATTGAAGAAAGTCCCTTAAAGCCCAGCCTGCCCCAGACCGTAAGGGCCTTCCAGAAGAGCCTGGAGGAGCAGGGGATCACCGCTACGGTGCGGCGAACTCTGGGCATCGATATCAATGCCTCCTGCGGCCAGCTTCGCAGGAAGTACGAAAAAGAGCAGACCTCGGAAAGGAGTGATTGCTGATGCAAGCCTGGGGCCTGACCGATGTGGGAAATGTCCGAAGCCAAAATCAGGATTCCTTCCGCATTGATCGAATATCCGAAACTGCGCTGCTTGCCGTGGTATGTGATGGCATGGGCGGCGCAAAATCCGGCAATGTAGCCAGCCGTCTGGCAGGAGAGGTATTCTCCGAGGAGGTGCTGCGCTCCTTCCGCAGCGATGCCACCCGGGAGGAGACGGAGCAGATGCTCCTCTCTGCGGTAAAGCTGGCCAATATTGCGGTCTATGAGCACGCTCAGATCAGCGATGCCTACAGCGGCATGGGCACCACCCTGGTGGCCTGCCTGGTCTATGAAAAGGGAACGCTGATCCTGAACGTAGGGGATAGCCGTGCCTATTATATCGATCCCGATGGGATCCGCCGTGTCACCATGGATCACTCGCTGGTGGAGATGATGGTGCTGCGGGGAGAGCTGACTCCGGAGGAGGCCAAGGTTCATCCCCACCGCAACCTGATCACCCGTGCTGTGGGCACCTCCGGCTCTGTGACCCCCGATCTTTACTTCCTGCAGCCCGGCCGGGGGGATTGCTTCCTCCTGTGCAGCGATGGCTTGAGCAATCTGATGTCCCAGCAGGAGATCCTCTTTGAGGTCGCCCATGGCGTCCGAAAGGACGACTGCTGCCAGCGGCTGGTGGAGATCGCAAAGGAGCGAGGCGCCCCGGATAATGTGACGGCGCTTCTGGTCGCAGTATGATTTACTATGGATTACTACCGTTTCTCGCCCGAAAGTCGGTGCGAAGCGTGAAAATGTGAGGGAAATACGATGGAAAATTACATAGGCAGATTATTGGATAACCGCTATGAGATCCTGGAGATGATCGGCAGTGGCGGTATGGCCGTGGTATATAAGGCGCTGGATCACCGACTCAATCGCCTGGTGGCGGTGAAGGTGCTGAAGGACGAGTTTACCAAGAACGAGGAATTCCACCGCCGCTTCCATACGGAGTCACAGGCAGTTGCCATGCTGTCCCACCCCAATATTGTCAGCGTTTACGATGTGTCCCGGGCAGCTGATGCGGATTTTATCGTCATGGAGCTCATCGAGGGCATCACCCTGAAGCAGTATCTTCAGAAAAAGACCAGCCTCAACTGGCGGGAGACCCTGCATTTCTCCATGCAGATCGGCCGTGCCCTGGATCATGCCCATAACCGTGGCATCGTCCACCGGGACATTAAGCCCCATAATATCATGATCCTGAAGGATGGCAGCATCAAGGTGGCCGATTTCGGTATTGCCCGCATTGGCTCCGCTCAGAATACCCTGACCCGTGAGGCCCTGGGCTCTGTCCACTATATCTCTCCGGAGCAGGCCAAGGGTGGCCGTGTGGATAACCGCAGCGACCTGTATTCTCTGGGTGTGGTGATGTACGAGATGCTCACCGGAAAGCCCCCCTATGACGGGGAGACCCCGGTCTCCGTTGCCATCCAGCATATCAATGGCGGCGCAAAGCGGCCTGCAGAGCTGGTGGCCGGTATTCCTCTGGGCCTGGAGCAGATCACCATGCACGCCATGACCTCCGAGGCAGATGCCCGCTATTCCTCCGCTGCGGAGATGGTACGGGATATGGAGGAATTCCGTAAGAATCCTGCCATGACCTTCCTCTTTGGCGCACAGTCCGCCTCCTTTGTCCCCCGCAATGCAGAGCCCAAGGCACCTGCCCAGCCCAAGACCGGCATGACCCGTACCGAGGCGGAGCGCTATGCTGCCGCAAGAGCGGCCAAGATGAATGAGAGCCGCACCATAGAGGAGCGCAGAGCCCAGCGGGCCCGCCGTGAGAAGGAGCTGGAGGAGAAAAAGCGCCGCAACACCATCATTGTCTCTATCTGTGCTGCGGTTGCGGTGGTGATGGTCATTGCCCTGATCTTGATCTTGGTCTCCTGTTCCGATGGCCTCTCCCTGGGCGGAAACAAGGAATCCACCTCCCAGTCCGAGCTGGTGGAGGTCCCCAAGTTTGTAGGCGAGCGCCTGGATGACATCGATCCGGCTGATTACCCCGACCTGGATGTGGATGTGATCAGCGTGGTAGAAGAGTACAGCAGCGACTACGAGGCCGGTTTGATCATGGAGCAGTCTCCCGGCGCAGGGGAAAAGGTGAAGCCCGGCCGTACCATTCAGTTTGTGGTCAGCAAGGGCACCGAGATCATCGAAATGCCCAACTTAGAGAGCTATACGGAGGCAGAGGCCATCCGTGCCCTGCAGAATCTGAATATCGGCATCAAGACCCGTATTAAGGACGAGATCGACAGCTCTGTGGAAGAGGGCTGCGTGGTTCGCACAGAGCCGGAGGCCGGTCAGAGCCTGGTGCGTGAGCAGGAGGTCGTCCTGTATATCAGCCTGGGCGAGAAGAAAATGCCCGATCTCCGCGGCGATACCAAGTCCAATGCAGAGATGCGCCTGAAGCAGCTGAATATCGGCCTGAAGGTCACCTTCCAGGAAGAAGAGAGCGATGAGTTCGAGGAGAACCAGGTCATCCGCACCAATCCCGCTGCCGGCAGCGATCTGAACGAGGGCGATGAGATCATCCTCTATGTTTCCAGCGGCAGCAAGAATACCAAGGTCCCCGATGTGACCACCAAGAGCGTGGAGCTGGCCATCCAGCTGCTGGAGGCTGCGGATCTGAAGTATGCCATCAATGAGGTCTATGACGAAATGGTGCCCGAGGGCTATGTCATCAGCCAGAGCGAGCTGCCTGAGTCCAAGGTGGAGAAGGGGACCATCGTGATCATCGATGTATCCAAGGGCCCCGAGCCCACCGAGGAGTCTACCACCGAGTCTACCGAGGAATCCACCGAGCCTCCCACGGAGTCCACGGAAGAGCCCTCTACAGAGCCCTCCTCCGAGGAGCCTGTCCAGGACTCTACCGAAGAGGATACCCAGCCCCCCGAAGTAAGCGTTGAGCCTGCGACTCCCTGAGGCCGACTATGAGTGATTTTTTAGAAGGCCGCATCGTCAAGGCCCTAAGCGGGTTTTACTATGTCCGTGAGGCATCCGGCGCCATCACCCAGTGCCGTGCCAGGGGCATCTTCCGCAAGGAACGCATCAGCCCCCTGGTAGGCGACCTGGTGCAGTTTTCCCGGCAGGGGAAGGGCGGCACCGTAGAGAAGCTTCTGCCCCGGCGCAATAGCTTCATCCGTCCTGCTGTGAGCAATCTGGATCTGCTGGTGATCCTGGCCTCCGAGAGTAACCCCGTTACCGATCCTTTCCTCATTGACCGTGTCAGCGCCATAGCAGGCGAGCAGAATGTGCCGGTGCTTTTGTGCGTGAACAAGGTGGATCTGAAGGATGGGGAGCAGCTGGCCTCCATCTACCGCCGCTCCGGTTACGAGGTGATCTCCACCAGCGCCGAGACAGGTCAGGGCATCGAGCAGCTGAAAGCTGCCATCGCCGGGAAGCTGGTGGCCTTTACCGGGAACTCCGGCGTGGGCAAGAGCAGCATCCTCAACTGCCTGGATGCTCAGATCTCCATCCCCACCGGCGAGGTCTCCGAGAAGCTGGGCAGAGGCCGCCATACCACCCGCCATGTGGAGCTCTATGCCTTGCCGGGTGATACCTGCGTCATCGATACCCCGGGCTTCTCCTCCTTTGATACGGAGCAGATGGAGCTGACGGTGAAGGAAAATCTCCAGTATGCCTTTCCCGATTTCGCTCCCTATCTGGGCAAGTGCCGCTATCACGACTGTGCCCACCTGAAAGAGCCGGATTGTGCCGTGCTCCGGGCGCTGCGGGATGGGGCGATCCAGCCCAGCCGCCATGCCAGCTATGTCCGCCTCTATGAAGAGGCTAAGAAGATCAATCCCTGGGAACTGAAACAAAAATAATAGCATGTACACCGCCTCCTGCGCATAGGGTAGCAGGGGGCGGTTTTTATGTGCAAGAAAAATGAATTGTTCGGTTCTGTGATCATGGCCTGCGGTGCGGGGCTGCTGCTTTCCTTGCTCTTCGGCTCGGAGTTTGTCATCGTGCTGCTGGGGATTGCGCTTTTGGTCTGCGGCTTATTTTATACCCGCAGGCCATAAATCAGGGATAAACCTGTCCCATGGTGCGTATATAGTTCTATATCGATGAAGGAGTGATGGGATTGGAGCTTGTTTTTCAGGAAAAAATCACGCAGTACCCCAATTTGATCTTCTGTGAGGAGCGGGAGCAGGAGGAGACGGTGGATCTGATCATCCCCGATCGCTACCCCGATGGAGCGGAGATCATCCATGCCTACGGGACACCCCTGGTCTACTCACTTGACCTGGGCAGCGACAGTATCACCATTTCCGGCGAGGTTCAGGCCGGGGTGCTGTATGAGGGGACGGAGGGACAGCTGCGCTGTGTTCGGGGGCGTGTGCCCTTCTCCTTCCGCAGGGAGTTTCAGGAGCGTGGGGAGGATCTGCAGCCGTTATGCAGTTGCCGGCTGCAGTCCATAGATGCCCGGCTGCTCAATTCCAGGAAACTGCTGCTGCGTGCGGCGGTGGGCTGCAGTATTCAGATCTATGGACGGACAGAGTTTCGCTCCTTTGATGTGGAGGAGCCTGCACCGGCGCTGCAGCTGAAGCGGACGGAGCTGCCGCTTCGGCTTCCGCTCAGCCTGGGAGAGAAGCGCTTTTCGCTTCAGGAGGAGCTGCCACTGCCCGGGGAGCATCCGGAGGCGGCCCATCTCCTGAAGGCGGTCTATGATCTGCAGGTCACAGAGCAGAAGGCCGTAGGGGACAAGGCGGTCTTCAAAGGAGAACTGCGGATCAAGGCCCTCTATGAAAGCGAAGAGGAAGCGCTGCACAGCCACAGCTTCACCCTTCCTTTCTCCCAGTATGTCAGTATGGATCGGGACGTGGAGGATTGCGAGCTGCACACGGAGCTGTCCCTGCTCTCGGCAGATACCCAGCCGGACGGAAGTGACGGCAGCCGCCTTTTGACCTCGGTGGAGCTATGCGCCCGGTGCATGGCAACGGGGGTCACGAAGCACGGTCTTATCGAGGATGCCTTTTGCACAGACGGGGAGCTGTCCCCGGAGTATGTGCAGCAAAAGATCACCGCCTGCCTGGATCGGCAGGAGGTTCGGCAGACGGTGGAGCTGCGCTGGGATCAGAGCGTATCCTCTGTACTCTGTGCCTATGCCTACCCCGGAAAGGGGCTGCGCCGCCGGGAGGGGGAGAAGGTGCTGCTGGAGCAGGGGATCTGCTGCGATGTGCTGTACTATGACGGGGATAATCGGCTTCGTGGCTGCACCCTGCGGGGGCAGATGGAGCACGGGATGGCGCTGAAGGAAAATGCCCGCTGCCGTGTGGAGCAGATCCGCTGCGCGGAGCCCACCTGCACCTCCGGGACAGAGGGGATCACGGTTCGCATCCCCGTGGAGCTTTGGATCGAAAGCACGGCGGAGCACGAGCTCTGTGCCGTCAGCGGTGGTACGGTGGAGGCGCTTCAGGAGACGAAAAAAAGGCCTGCTCTGCTACTTCGCTTTACGGAGGATGCAGAGGAGCTCTGGGACATTGCAAAGGAATGCAAGACCTCGGCAGAAGCCATCCGGGAGGCTAATGCCCTGCAGGAAGGGCAGGTGCCTGCCAACACTCTGCTGCTGATCCCTATGTAAGATATGCGCCTGCGGCTTGGAATGATCTTCCTTGCCGCAGGCTTTTTTCTCAGCGAAACAGGGGGCGGGTGCGTCTGGATCTTCCGTTGACACCGCTATCCTCGGAGCCACTCTCGCCGGGGAGATCCTCCGTGCTGCTGCTCTCCTGATCCCGGCTGTCGGAGGGAACGGGCATCTCGGTGCTCTCCGTGGGACGGGTGGTGGCCTGAGTAGAGGCCTCAGTGGTGGGGGCTTCCGTGGTGGGTGGCAGCGGCTTTTGGGTCGAGGGCTCGCTATTGCCGATCATGCCGTTGGGATCGGTGGATACGGTGCTGTCCTTTCTTCTGCAGCCCACAAGGCAGCCGAGGATCAGCACAACCGCAAGAATCAATAATACAGATCGCTTCATGGTATTCCTCCTCATATTTTGTGTGCGCTTGTAGTATTTGCGGAAGTGTAAAAAATAAACACAGATTTTTTCGTGGGAAATGGTATTGATTTATCGATACAAAAGCGATATAATAGACAGGCAAATAAAAAAAGGGGAAAATGCTATGAAAAAATTAATGGTGAAAAAGGGTTCTACCTGTATGGCCTGCCTGGAATGTGTCCGTGCCTGCTCCGTTGCCTTCCATAAGGAGTTCCATCCGGATAAGTCCTGCGTGCAGATTGTTGAGCGTGCCGGTAAGGTTCGCCCCATGACCTGTGTCCAGTGCGGCAAGTGCGCCAAGGCCTGCGAGCAGGGTGCCATCACCCAGAATCCCAAGACCGGCGTCTATATGATCAATAAGAAGCTCTGCATCGGCTGCGGCAAGTGCAAGGCTGCCTGCCCCTTCGGCGTTCTGGTGTACGAGCCTGAGATGCCCGCTGCTGCCAAGTGCATCGCCTGCGGCATCTGCGTCAAGGCCTGCCCCATGGATGTGCTGGAAGTCGTGGAAAACTAAGTACATAAACGAGATGAGAGAAGCCTTCCCGGCTTCTCTCGTTTTTTGTCTGTCTGTAAAAAATCGTTGTACAAACGGGAAAAATGTGGTATCATAACAAAAATACATTTTGGAGGTAACCAAATGAGCGAGACCAAGAAAATCCTTGAGAGATCCGAGATCGCCGAGCAGGATAAGTGGGCGATCCACGATATTTATGCCACCGATGAACTGTGGGAAGCCGATCTGGAAAAGGCTAAAGCTATGATCCCCGAATTCACCGCCTTTACCGGCAAGCTCTGCGACAGCGCCGAGAATCTGCTGGCCTACATGGAGCTGAGGAGAAGGCTGACCTGATTGCAGACTCCCTGGCAAACTACGCCATGCGCCGCAGCGATGAGGATGCCCGTGTGTCCAAGTATCAGGCTATGGTGGGCAAGATGATGAGCGCCTATGTGGAGCTGGGCGCAGCTTCCGCATTTGCCACCCCCGAGATCATGGCTGTCTCCGATGAGACCATGGAGGAGTTCTATGCCTCCTGCCCCAAGCTGGAGAAGTATCGCCGCTACCTGACCAATCTCCGCCGCCGCCGCGAGCATGTGCTGTCTCCTGCGGAGGAGAAGCTGCTGGCTGCCGCCGGTGAGATGGCCAATGCCCCCGATACCATCTACGGTATGTTCAATGATGCGGACATCACCTTCCCCGATGCTGTAGACAGCCAGGGCAACAAGCACCCCCTGTCCCAGGGGACCTATATCTCCTATATGGAGTCTGAGGATCGGGAGCTCCGCAAGAGCGCCTTCACCAATCTCTACCATACCTACGGCGCCTATAAGAATACCGTTGCCGCCATCCTCTCTGCCCAGGTCAAGCAGCTGCAGTTCTTTGCCCAGGCCAGAAAGTACAACTCCTCTCTGGAGGCCGCTCTGGATCGCACCAATGTTCCCACCGATGTCTACCTGAACCTCATCGAGGCTGTCCATAAGAATATGGACAAGATGCACCGCTATGTGGAGCTGCGCAAGAAGCTTCTGGGTGTGGATGAGCTCCATATGTACGATATCTATACCCCCCTGGTGGGCGGCGTGGATAAGAAGAGCAGCATTGACGATGCCAAGGCGCTGATCTATGAAGCCCTGGCACCTCTGGGTGAGGACTATCGGGCCATTTTGAAGGAGGGCTTTGAGAACCGCTGGATCGACGTTTATGAGAATGCCGGTAAGCGTTCCGGCGCATATTCCGCCGGTGCCAGAGTCCATCCCTTCGTTCTGATGAACTATACCGGCACCCTGGACAGCCAGTTTACCCTGGCTCACGAGATGGGCCATGCTCTGCACTCCTATCTCTCCAACAAGCACCAGGAGCCGCTGGATGCCAACTATGTGATTTTCGTGGCCGAGGTCGCCTCCACCTGCAATGAGGCCCTGCTCATGGAGCATCTGCTGGCCAAGACCACCGATAAGAAGGAGAGAGCTTATCTCATCAACCACTTCCTGGATCAGTTCCGCGGCACCCTGTACCGTCAGACCATGTTCGCCGAGTTCGAGCTGAATATCGGCAAGATGGCCCAGGAGGGGAAGAGCCTGACTCCCGATGTGCTCAATGCCGAGTATCGCCGCCTGAACAAGCTCTATTTCGGCGAGAACATCGTCCTGGATGACGAGATCGATATGGAGTGGATGCGCATTCCTCACTTCTACTATAACTACTACGTCTTCCAGTATGCCACCGGCTATGCCGCTGCCATTGCCCTGTCCCGCCGCATCCTGAAGGAAGGCGAGAGCGCAGTGAAGGATTACATTGGTTTCCTCTCCGGCGGTTGCAGCAAGAGCCCCATCGACCTGCTGAAGGGGGCAGGTGTGGATATGTCCACCACCGCTCCCGTGGAGCAGGCCCTGGAGCTGTTTAACGAGCTGCTGGGCGAGATGGAAGCGCTCATGGCGGAATAAGACCATGGAGGAATTCTATCTTCCCACCCTTCTGAGCTTCGCCAACGGCAATACCTTCACCGGCAGTCATGGCCTCCTTCGCTATCGCATCGAGCCGAAAATCGTTGCCCTGAACAAAAAAGAAGTCAATATGGCGGAGAGCACCATTTTTGCAGAGCTCTGGCACGGCATTTTGTGCTACGAGCTCAGCGAGATGGAGGACTCTGCCACCTTCCCCATGAGCGAAGCGGGAAGGGAAGAACTCCGGAATTGGCTGGCAGAACATGCGTGATCATGCTGAGAGCTGTCACTTTCTGGAATAAAATGATTGACAAAGCAGAGCTTGTTTGGTATAATTCATTCGTGGTTCACATATTGATGTTTCAACCGCAAATAAAAGAGGAGGTATAAATCATGGGTATTGCTGCATTGATCCTTGGTATCGTCTGTGTCGTTCTGTGCTGGATCCCCGTATGGAACTGGGTTGGTATCGCTCTGGGCGTTATCGGCATCATCCTGGGCGCTCTCGGCATGAGCAAGGCTAAGAAGACCGGTAAGGGCAAGGGCGTTGCTACCGCAGGTCTCGTCCTGAGCATCATCGGCGTTGCTATCGCTGCTATTGCTTGGCTGGCTTGCTTCGCTTGCGCTGCTGCTGCTTAATCAAGCATAAAGGTTTTCGGTGGGGAGCGCTTCCGCTTCCCACCACTTTTTATCTATGGAGGATGCCATGATTCCTGCTTTTACGCTTTTCGGCAAGACCCTTTCGGCCTATCAGATCACTGCTCTGGCCGGAATTTTGTTTACCCTGTTTTTTACCTACTTTTTAGCGAAAAAATCCGGGAAGGACGAGATCACAGCCATGTTTATGCTGCTGATCGCTGCGCCCGGTGTGATTGTTGGCGGTGTGCTTCTCTTTGGCATGACGAATCTGTCTGACCTGCTCACGCTGATCCGGGAGCGGGACAGCTATAGCTCCAAGGAGTTCCTCTCCGGGGTGATCAATGTGTTCAGCGGCTCCGTATTCTATGGCGGCCTTCTGGGCGCCATTCTCTGCGGCGGCATCTATATCCGCAAGAAGCCCGATCGGGGCGCCTATGCGGACTTGGGTGCGGTGGCTGTGCCGCTGTTTCATTCCTTCGGCCGTCTGGGCTGCTTCCTCACCGGCTGCTGCTACGGCATGGAGTGTGAGCTGGGCTTTGTCTATCATTATTCCCTTGTGCCCGGCGCCAATGATGTCAGCCGTTTCCCCGTTCAGCTGGTGGAGCTGGGGCTGAATCTCGGGCTGTTCTTCTTCCTGCTGCACCTGTATCGGAAGGGGAAAAAGCAGGGAAAGCTCTTGCAGCTTTATCTGCTGATCTATCCCATCTACCGTTTTATTTTGGAGTTTATCCGGGGCGATGCCCACCGTGGCTTCCTCTTCGGACTTTCCACTTCCCAGATCATTTCGATCCTGATCCTGCTTGGCAATCTGATCTTTACCCTTTGCACCCGTAATTCGAGGAAAAAGGAGGCAGACCCATGCTGAATTTCCCCAAGGATCTCTATGCCGATGTGCGCATAGAGGAGGTTACGGAAACCGTTCTCTCCTATGAAAACGGCAAGCTCCGCCAGAATAAGGAAAGCGTTACCGCCGGTGCCTTCCTCCGGGTTTATGACGGCAAGCGCTGGTATTACTGCGCCACCACGGAGCTTTCTCAGATGCAGAGGGAGCTGGATGCCCTGGCTGCTATGGCTCAGCCCAACAGCGAAATTCTCACTGACCCTGTGGTCAGGCGTTTCCAGGTCAACCGGGACAGCATCCTGCGCTTTGGCTATACCGATCTCCGCCGTATCCCCAATGGGGAGAAACGTGCGCTGGTTGAGGACTACCTGCCCCTCCTGGAGGAGGTAGAGGAGATCACGGTCTCCAAAGCCCGCTACGAGGATAAGCACAGCCTGCGCCACTTTGTCTCCTCCCTGGGTGCAGATATCACCTATGACTATCAGCACGCCGGTCTGCTGCTGGGCTATTCCATCACGGCAGGCGACGGCCCTTTCTATAATAGTCAGCGGCTCTATGCCCAGACCTTTGAGGAGCTGAAGGGCAAGCACGAAAAGCTCCGTGCCGGTATTGCCACGGATCTGGACTATGCAAAAAATGCGATCCCCGTTGAGCCGGGCATCTATACCTGCGTGCTGGCTCCCGAGGTTGCGGGAGTCTTTGCTCACGAGAGCTTCGGCCATAAGAGCGAGGCGGACTTCATGCTGGGCTCTGAGACCATGCGCCGGGAGTGGGCCATCGGCACCAAGGTGGGCTGGGAGGGCCTGAATATTATGGACTCCGGTATCCCCGCAGGCTCCGGCTATTGCCCCTATGACGACGAGGGTACCAAGGCGACCGAGACCTACCTGATCAAAAATGGCATCCTTATGGGCAGGCTCCACTCCGCATCCACGGCGGCAGCTCTGGACGAGGAGCCAACAGGTAATGCCAGAGCCATGGATTTCGGCTTTGAGCCCATGGTTCGCATGACCGCCACCTACATCGGCGGTGGCAGCGATACCTTTGAGGAGCTGCTAAAGGGCGCTGAGGGCGGCATCTATATCCCCGACTACAACCACGGCTCCGGTATGTCTACCTTCACTATTGCACCTACCCGTGCTTACCGCATCCGGGATGGCAAGATCGCTGAGCCCCTTCGGGTCAGCGTGATCTCCGGAAATGTAATGGAGACCCTTCATAAGATCGACGGCGCTACGGCACAGACGGAGCTGAACTCCTCAGCCTTTGGCGGCTGCGGCAAGATGGAGCAGTTTCCACTGCGGGTGTCCGATGGCGGCCCGTACCTCCGTGTGCGGGAGATCAACGTACAGTAAGGAGGCAAGGAAGATGGTCAAGGAGCTTTATCAGATCAAGCAGCGGGAAACGGCTCTGAATATTACCGATTCCAGAGTGGATTCCGTGCGCAGAAAGAATATTACCAAGACCGGCTGCCGTGTGTACGAAAATGGCTGCATTGGCATTGCCGGTGTTCTGGGTGAGCCCACAGAGGCCACCTGGGAGAAGGCGGAAGCGGCGCTTTCTGCCGCTGTGCCCTATCCCTATGCACCCTGCGAGGGAGCAGTCAGAATGCGTGAGCTGGGAAAGATCACCGAGGATCGGGAGCTGATTGCCAAAACCGAGCTGCTCCTGGAGACTCTGCGGAAGGAGTTTCCCGGATACGTCTACTCCAATAAGGTCTATTCCAATGAGGTAACGACCCTCCTGAAGAACGACCTTGGGCTCTGCCTGGAGGATATTCAGAGAACGGTCACAGTGGTAATTGTGGTGAAAGAGGAATGCTCTGCCAACGTTTATGATACTGTAATTGCCTGGATCGGACGGGAATATGACTTGGAGGCGGTGCTGAGAACGGCCCGGCAGATCCTCTCGGCCCACAGCAATCCGGTTGCATTGCCGGAAGGTCGTATCCCGGTTCTCATGCGAAGCGACATGGCAAGCGATATCCTCTCAGACTATCTGGATGTTCAGAAGCTGAAAAAGGGTGCATCCCTCCTCAGCGGTAAGGAAGGGGAGCAGCTGTTCTCCCCGGAATTTAACCTGGTAGCTTCCCGAAAGTCCGATACCTACAGCGCCTTCTTTGATGCCGAGGGTATGACCCTTCCCGATGACCGCCTGCCCCTGATCGAAAGCGGCATCCTCCTGCGGGGCATTGCGGATAAAAAATATGCCTCCGAGTATGAGGCAGAGAATACGGCCTGCGCCGGAGGCGATTATGACGATGTCCCCAGCCTGGATGCCGAATCCGGCACGGTGTCTGTAAAGGCCACCGGTACGCTGGAGCAGCTTCTGGGAGCGCAGGATGCCATCTATGTGGCCATGGCCTCCGGCGGCGATATCACCCCCTCCGGTGACTATGCCACCCCTGTCCAGACGGCCTATCTGCTGCGTGGCGGCAAGCTGGTGGGGAAGCTACCGGAGCTGAACTTCCGGGGAAATATCTTTGACCTCCTGGGCAAGGATTACCTGGGCTGCAGCTCCGATCGCCCCTTTGATGATGCCCGGCTCCTTGCCGTCTACGGCGAATTGTCCAAATAAAAATGGCAGCCCGGAAACGGGCTGCCAATCTGATTTATTCCCCAAAATACTCCTGTACAAAGTCTACTTTTTCTACCTTGAAGCTCTTGCCGTTCAGGTAGTCCAGACCGCCTGCCTCGGTGGTGAAGCAGAAGGTCAGCTTGTAGGAGTACAGGGCCTGATAGCGGCGGTCAAAGCGCTTATCCAGCTTGCCGTATTTGCCGTCTCCCAGCAGGGGATGGCCAGCGTGGGCAATTTGGGCTCGGATCTGATGGGTGCGGCCGGTGATCAGCTCACATTCTACCAGGGACAGACCGTTCCTGCTCTTCAGCACCTCATAGCGGGTCTCGCAGGATTTGCTGCCCTTTTGGGGTGTCTCGGTGACGAACACCCGATTTTTCGCCGCATCCTTGAAGAGATAGCCTTTCAGAGAACCCTTCTGGGGCTTGGGTGTTCCCTCTACGATTGCCAGATACCGCTTGTCCAGCTCACGGTCCTTGATCTTCTGGTTCATGACCCGCAGGGCTTCGGCGGTCTTGGCGGCGATGACGATGCCGCCGGTATTGCGGTCGATGCGGTTGCACAGGGCAGGGGTGAAGGCATTTTCCTCCCTGGGCCGCCACTCCCGCTTGGCATAGAGATAGGCTTGGATATGGTCAATGAGGGTCTTGCCGTACTCCGCACCGTCGTGGGGATGCACCGCCGTGCCGGGCTTCTTATCCACCAAGAGAATATGCTCGTCCTCATAGACGATATTGATCTTCGGCGCGGTGACCGTCAGATAGGCGTTTTCTTCTTTGGGTGTATCAAAAAACTCATCGTTGATGTATAGCTGCAGCACATCGCCTTCGTTCAGACGGTCGTCCCGGGCCACTCTTTGATTGTTGCGCTTGATGCGCTTCAGGCGGATATATTTCTGGGCCAGGGAAGCGGGCAGCAGGGGAACGGCCTTGGCAAGAAAGCGATCCAGCCGTTGCCCGGCATCATTTTTACCGATTTTCAGCTCTTTCAAGGGCTTAACCTCCCGATCATTTGGGCTATACCCATACTATGTGGCAGAATTATGGAAAAGTCAAGGTTTTTTTCTCAAAAAAATACAAAAAACCATTTGACAAATGAGCCTCTTGACGTTATAATAATCTCCGCACGACTATGAAACAGGGGATCACTATGCTCTTAAGCCTTTCTAAGATCATTGAAACACCGGATAGCTCCATTCCCTTTGAGACGGAGCTGGATCTTTCGGAGCTTGCCTTTGGCAATAGCTGCCCTGTGACCGAGAAGGTTACTGCGGTAGGTTCTGTGAAGAATACCGCCGGCGTTCTGATCCTGAAGGCTCTGCTTCAGACCACCCTGCATGGGGTCTGTGATCGCTGCTGCGATTCCTTCACCCGGCCGGTCTCCTTTGATATTCAGGCCGTCCTCACCACTGAGCTGGAGAATGAGGACGAGGCGGATATCTGGACCTTCCTGCTGGAGAATGATAAAGCAGACTTAGACGAGATCCTGACCACTGCTTTCGTGCTGAACATGGATTCCAAGCTGCTGTGCAAGCCGGACTGCAAGGGCCTCTGCTTCCGCTGCGGCAGGAATCTGAACCATGGCGACTGCGCTTGTCGCCCCGAAGCTGATCCCCGTTTGGCTGTCCTTGGGCAGCTGTTGAAGGATAAGTAAAATTTTTAGCATCTGACCAAGGAGGTGTCATTCATGGCTGTTCCGAAGTGTAAGGTTTCCAAGGCGAGACGGGATAAGAGACGTAGCTCTCATTGGAAGCTCTCCGTGCCCGGCGTCGTTGCTTGCCCCAAGTGTGGCGAGGCTCGTCTGCCCCACAGAGCTTGCAAGAATTGCGGTACCTACAATGGCCGCGAGGTTCTTCCTGCCGCTGAGGCGAAGTAATTTCGAGAATGAAAAAGAGAGATGAGGAGGGTGCTGAGACCTTCCTCTTTTCTTTTTTCTGTTGAAATTTTAGCAGATCTGTGCAATAATATGGATAATGGAGAAATATAGGTTTTCTTACAATAGAAAGGAGAATGACTTATGCTGAAAAGAATCCTGCTTTGTGCTTTGGTGCTGGGCTTGATGCTGAGCTGCGCTGCCTGCGGGAAAACCCTCCTGCCGGAACAGACTGAGGAGAGCTTTGAAACCAAGCCTCCCAAGACCGAGGAGAGCACCACCGAGGCCCCCATTGAGATCACCCTTGAGCCTTCTGAAGAAGATACCACCGAGGAGAGCATTCAGGAGAGTACCGCTCCTGTTTATGAGCTGCTGCTGCCTGCGGAGGAGCAGATCGCCATCTTCGTTGCCAACCGTGAGCTGTGGTATCCCGTGGATGATTACTATGTGCCCTATTCCTATACCGTCTGCGACCTGGATCAGAACGGCCGTCTGGAGCTGCTGATCAATATCTGCATGGGCACCGGCTTCTTCTCCGAGAATACTGCCTGGGAGATCAATGAGAGCGGCGACGGTATCGTCTCCTGCGGCGAGATCTTCGAGACCTATGAATCTGTGGTAGATCTGGGCTATCCCGAGGCCGATGCATACTATGATGCCGAGAGCGGTGTCTATTACTATGTGGCAGAGGACTTTATCCGCAATGGCTGGGCCTTCAATGCTACGGAGATGTATGCTCTGAGCCTGGAGGATGGCCAGATTCAGTCTCAATTCCTGGCCAGTTGCGCCTGCGAGACCTTTGAGGATGGCACGCAGACCATCACCTGCACCGATGCCTCCGGCGCTGATATCACGGAAGAGGAGTTCAACGTCATCGACGAGACTGTCTTTGCCGATCTGAAGCCCCTGACCGCTAAGTTCCTCTGGAAGGCGGAGTATATGGAGGATACCGACCTCCTGGATGCCGATGGATGGCATCGCATTTTGGAGGAAGCCTGGCAGGGCTTCTCTTTGGAAGAGAAATAAATTCGAAAGGAGTGGTTTCCCATGGCAAAACCCTTAGTTGCCATTGTGGGCAGACCCAATGTGGGCAAGTCCCTTCTTTTTAACAAGCTCACCGGCCAGCGTGCCGCCATCGTAGAGGATACCCCCGGCGTGACCCGGGATCGCATCTACGGTAGCTGCGAATGGAACGGCAGAGAGTTTGAGCTGGTGGATACGGGCGGTATTGAGCCCAATACCGACAGCGAGATGCTGAAATTTATGCGCCGCCAGGCGGAGATCGCCATCGAGACCTCCGATGTGATCGTCATGGTCACGGATGTGAAGACCGGTGTCACCGCTGCGGATATGGATGTGGCTACCATGCTCCTGCGGAGCAAGAAGCCCGTGTGCCTGGCTGTCAACAAGTGCGACAGCGTCGGCACCGTCAATCCCGATGTCTACGAATTCTATACCCTTGGACTGGGCGACCCCATTGAGGTCTCCGCTGTCCATGGCCACGGCACCGGCGACCTGCTGGATTGGTGCGTGGAGCATTTCCCTGAGGCCACCGAGACCGAGGATGAGGGCGAGATCATCAATGTGGCCATTGTCGGAAAGCCCAATGTGGGCAAATCCAGCCTCTTAAACCGCATCCTGGGCGAGGAGCGTGTGATCGTCTCCAATGTGGCAGGCACCACCCGTGACGCCATCGACAGCTATTTTGAAAATGAGTTCGGCAAGTACCGCTTTATCGACACCGCCGGTATGCGCCGCAAGTCCAAGGTGGACGATGCCATCGAGAAGTATTCCAATATGCGCTCCATCGCCGCCATCGACCGTGCAGATGTCTGCCTGATCCTCATCGATGCCAATGACGGCGTTACCGAGCAGGATACCAAGATCGCCGGTCTGGCCCATGAAGCAGGGAAGGCCTGCATCATCGTGGTCAATAAGTGGGACATGGTGGAAAAAGAGACCAACACCATGAACGAGATGACCAACAAGATCCGCCAGGATCTGGGCTATATGACCTATGCCCCCGTGCTGTTTATCTCCGCCCTCACCGGTCAGCGTGTGGTGAAGCTCTTCGAGCTGATCAACTATGTGGCAAATCAGAGCGCCATGCGCATCACCACCGGCATGCTCAATAACATCCTGGCCGATGCCACCGCCCGTGTGCAGCCCCCCACAGACAAGGGCCGCCGCCTGAAGATCTACTACATGACCCAGGTGGGTGTGAAGCCGCCCCATTTTGTGATCTTCTGCAACGATGCCCGGCTGTTCCATTTCTCGTACCAGCGCTATCTGGAAAACCAGATCCGTGCCGTCTTTGGCCTGGAGGGTACGCCGATTCGTATTACCATCCGCCAGAAAGGTGATAAGGAGGAGTAAGTCATGATCTGGAAACTGGCTATCTGTGCCGTCATGGGCTACCTGCTGGGCAGCATCAATGGCGCACTGGTCATCTCCCGTTTCTTTATCCATGAGGATGTGCGCACCAAGGGCAGCGGCAATGCCGGCCTGACCAATTTTTACCGCAACTTTGGCGGCTGGATCACCCTGCTGGTGATCGCCATTGACATGGGTAAAATGGCAGCTGCAGCGCTGCTTGCCCGTCTGATCTATCCCGCAGATGCAGATCTTGCCAGTATGGTGGCAGGCTTCTGCGTATTCATCGGCCATATTCTGCCGGTGTTCTTCAGCTTCAAGGGCGGCAAGGGGATCCTTTCGGCCGGGGCCCTGGCGCTGGTGATGGATTGGCGGATCTTTGTGATCCTGCTGGTGATCTTTATCCTGCTCTTCGCAGCCACCCGCTATGTGTCTGTCGGCTCTATCTTCTGCTGCCTGGCCTATGGCATCTGCTTTGCCCTGTTTTTTGCCCTGAATCCGCCTGTTTGGATCCTTGCCATGGTGATGGCCCTGATCGCACTCTTTATGCACAGGGGCAATATCCAGCGCCTCCTCAGCGGGGAAGAGCGGAAAACCTATCTGAAAAAATCCAAGAATAAGTGAGGGAAATCCATTGAAGATCATGGTAATCGGCAGCGGTGCCTGGGGCACGGCTCTGGCCCTGGCGCTGCTGAAGAATGACCATGAGGTCAGCCTCTGGTCCTATTTCACCAAGGAGTGTGAGCAGCTCCGCTCCACCCACGAGAACCCCTTCCTGAAGGGCGTGACCCTTCCCGATACGCTCCGCTTCACCGACTCTGCCGCAGAAGCTGCGGACCGGGATATGCTGGTTTTTGCCACGCCCTCCTTTGCCGTCCGCTCCACGGCCAAGACCTTTGCGCCATACATCCGTGAGGATGCGATCTTGGTCTCCGTGACCAAGGGCATCGAGGCGGATACCGGCCTTCGTATGACCCAGATCATCCAGTCCGAGACCGGCAAGCAGGTGGTTGCCCTCTCCGGCCCCTCCCATGCGGAGGAGGTCAGCCGTGGCATCCCCACCGGCGTAGTAGCCGCCTGCGAGGATAAGAGCCTGGCGGAGAAGGTGCAGACCGCCTTTATGAGCCATAAGCTCCGTGTCTATACCTGTCCCGATGCGGTAGGTGTAGAGCTGGGCGCTGCCCATAAGAATGTCATCGCCCTTTGCGCCGGTGTCAGCGATGGCATGGGCTACGGCGACAATGCCAAGGCTCTGCTGATGACCCGTGGCCTTGCGGAGGTGGCCCGTCTGGGCATTGCTCTGGGCGCCAAGCGTGAGACCTTTGCCGGCCTGGCCGGTGTGGGCGACCTGATCGTCACCTGCACCTCCATGCACTCCCGAAACCGCCGTGCCGGTATCCTCATCGGCCAGGGGAAGGATGTGCAGCAGGCCATGAAGGAGGTCGGCGCTGTGGTGGAGGGCTATTATGCCGCTGCCGCTGCCCACAAGCTGGCCCTGCAGTGCGGTGTAGAGATGCCCATCACCCAGGCTGCCTATGCGGTGCTCTACGAGGGCGCCGATGCCAAGAGTATGCTGGAAAACCTGATGCACCGGCAGAAGACCTGCGAGGTCGAGGATGCCGAGTGGGCGAGGTAAAACTATGAACAAAAAAGAATTATGGCGCAGCCTGAAGTTCCTGCTGGTCTCCATCTCCGCAGGCCTCATCCAGATCGGCGTTTTTACGCTTCTGAATGAGCTGGTACATCTGGACTATTGGATCAGCTATCTGATCGCCCTGGTGCTGTCTGTCCTCTGGAACTTCACCTTAAACCGCCGCTATACCTTCCAGGCTGCCAACAATGTACCCATTGCCATGCTGAAGGTGGCGCTGTTTTATGCCATCTTCACCCCGGCCTCCACCTGGCTGGAGCATTATCTCACCGCCACCTGCCTGTGGAACGAGTACCTGGTTACGGCCATCAATATGGTGCTGAATTTCGTCCTGGAGTTCTTCTACCAGCGTTTCTTCGTCTTCCGCAACAGCCTGGATACCAACGAGATCGCCCAGAAAAAGTAACTCAATTGATCCGTATAAAAATGGAATATGATAAAGACGGCTTCACCGATGGATCTTTCGGTGAAGCCGTCTTTCTTGTCAGGATTCTTCTTCAAATATATGCCGGAAGTAGTCGCAGTCCAGCACGCCCTCGCAGTAAGTGACTTTGTTTTTGACAATGGATTTGATCCGGTCAATATAGCCATCGGGAACGGTGTTGCCCTCAACGGCGGGGACAAACTTGCCGTAACCGGCATAATAGGTGCCCAGCTCCGTGACCCAATCATAGCTTGCGTTGAATACGATGGCCTCCGCATCGGAGAACACGTCTCTGCCGGGGAGCAGTCGGGAGTCAAATTCGATGCCGAAGAGATTCATCAGCGTGGGCAGCACGTCCAGAGAGGAGGTGGGGCTGTCTACCACTACGGGCTCCATATCCTCCAGACAGCCGCTCCAAAGCAGCCATACAGAGTGGTCACGCTCCCAGGTAGTGTCTACATCGTAGCCATAGAGTTCGGAGAGGTAGGGCATATCGCCCAGCACCTCGGAGTCCAGGCCGTAGGGGAAGTGGTCGGGGATGATGCAGATCACCGTATCATCGGCAATCCCGGCCTCCTCCAATGCGCCGATCAGGTAGGCCATGGCATCCTCCATCTCCAGGTTGGCGGCAATATAGCCCTTGACCCGGCTGGAGTAGGGGAGTTCCTGCACCCGATCCCAATGGCGCTTGGTCATGGCGTTGCTGCCGGTCTGGTAATTGTTATGCCCGCTGACGGACATATAGTAGATATTGAAGGGCTGCTGATCCACATAAGTGGGGAAGGTTCCGCTGATCATCTCGTAGTCACTCTGTGGCCAGAGATTCTGCACATAGTCCTCCATGCCGTTGCCGTAGCCCATAAAGCCATCGGAGTAGCCAAGGGCGATGTGGGTGCGATGGCGGTCATAGAAGGTGTAGTCGTTATTGTGGAAGGCCTTGCCGTAATAGCCCAGGCGATCCAGTTGGGTGCCCATGGTGTAGTAGTTGAAATCATCGGCCTTGCGCTTGAAGGACATACCGCCCTGGGTGGGGAGCATGCCGAAGATATTCTGGTACTCGCCGCCGGTGGTACCGGCACCGGAGGGCTGGTAGAAGTCTGTGAACTGGATACCCTTGGTGGCCATGCGGTATAAGGTGGGGGTCAGCTCGGGATCGATGACCTCCCGGCTGAAGGCCTCGGCACTGATGAAGATCAGATTCTTCCCGGCAAATAGGCCGGTGAATTCATTTTGCTTCGAAGGGGTGAGACTGCTGACATAGCTGTCCAGCGAGGCCTCGGTGCTGCTGGCATTTTCCATCAGGGTGACAAAGTTAATGGGCAGACGGTTTTCGCTGTATTCAATAACCGTCTCGGAGGGCTCTGTGGATTCCTCCGTTTCTGTGGGGGCAGGGTTCGTAGTCTGGGTGGAGGGCTCGGTCTCGGGCGGGAGAGTGGACTCAGGAGGTGTAAACTCAAATTCGTAGTCATTGCCGAAGAGCTTGTCCTGCAGATCCAGTCGCATGGCAGAGATCAGGCCGAACTGGGGCACAGCGGTCTGATAATTATACTGCTCATGGTAGGTCAGGCGATGCACCGGATGCAGCATGATCAGCAGCACCGCCAGAGCGATGAGGCACCGACCCGGGCGAAATATCTTCTTGATTTCCTGGAACAGAAGCCGCATACCGGTGCCTCCTTTCGGGTAAGGGATGAGTGGTTAGCCGATGCGGAAACGGCCGATCACCGTTTTTCCGTCTGCGGCGTACAGGGGGATATAATAGGATCCGCGGCTGTTGGCGAGCAGGGCTTCCTGACGGGAGGAAGGCGTGTCGCCATACAGATCGCTGACATACACATAACCGCAGAGCCCGTACTCGTTTTCCGCAGCCAGCAGATCCGGCATGTAGCCCAGAGCGATACTCTGGTTTTTATTGCCATAGGTCTGGCCGCTGGCATTTACGGAGTAAGCGGAGAGGTCGCCGGTCTCGGGGTCTTTTTCATAGGAAAAGCCCACAAGGGACAGCAGAACCACAGCTGTCAGCGCCAGCAGAAGGATTTTTTGGAGGGTTCGTTTCATAACAGATCATTCCTTTCATTCAATGATTGATAGGTAAGAAGAAACACATCATCCAGGGAAGGGGGAACCGGAAGACCGGGATCCTCCGGGGTGCTTTGGAGATAACGCAGAACCACAGCGCCCGCTTCCTGCCGCCGGGAGAGGATCCGGCGGCCTTCTTCGAAGGCGGCAGCCTCCGGTGGCGGAAGACGGTGCTCCAGAATGCGTCCGGCGTAGGCATCCCGCAACTGCTGGGGAGTGCTGTCGGTGATGCGACCGTTCTGAAGAATGAGAATCCGGTCCGCCAGATCCTCCACATCGGAGACGATGTGGGTGGACAGAATGATGATGCGGTCTTTGGCAAGGGACCACAGGAGCTCTTTCAGCCGACTCCGCTCCATGGGGTCCAGGCCTGCGGTGGGCTCATCCAGCAGCAGCAGCTTGGGATCGTTCAGCAACGCCTGGGCGATCCCTGTCCGCCGGAGCATGCCCCCGGAGAATTTGCGCATCTTCTGATCCGCCCAGGAGGAAAGCCCCACTGCGGATAGAAGCTTATCGATCCGTCGGTCAGTCAGGGCAGGATCCACATCCTTCAGTGCTGCCAGATACTGGAGGAATTGCCGGGGAGAGTAGCCGGGGTAATAGCCAAAGTCCTGGGGCAGATACCCAAGGATATCCCGATAGGAAGCGCCCAGACTGCGGACTTCGGTGCCTTCCCAGAGTACTTCTCCTGCGGTGGGGGCAGTCAGGGTTGCAAGGATCTTGAGAAAGGTGGTCTTTCCGGTACCGTTGGGAGCAAGAAAGCCGTAAATGCCGTTCGTTAATTCCAGATGGGCATTGTCAAGAACGGTCAGCTGCCCGTAGCGTTTGGTCAGCGCGTTAACTGTCAGCATGGCATAGCCTCCTGTAGAAATAGGCGGAAAAACGGTCGTTCAAAACCAGGATCAACAGGATATCTGCCAGGATCCAGGCAACTGCGGGGATATGCAGCAGCAATGCCGCCAGAAACTCCGGGAAGAGGTACATACCGCACAGAGTACCTAAGAACCAGAATAGATACACACAACCAAGTGCCCAGGGGTTGTCAAACCGGAGCAAAACACTCAAAAGCAGGAGCGAGAAGAGAAAAAGGGAGGTGAGGCACAGCAGGAACAGCCGAAGGGTGGGAAGCCCCAGAAGGCGGCATACAAAAGTTACATAAGCGCCTTCCAGTAAAAGCCCCAGAAAAGACCAGCAGAACACGCCGTAAACGGTGATGTGCCTTGGGGTG
>JAFQCY010000035.1 GCA_017399355.1 Oscillospiraceae bacterium | reverse complement strand
TTGACCATCTTCAGAATACGCTCCACCTCGCCGCCGAAGTCGGCATGGCCCGGGGTATCCACGATATTGATCTTGGTGCCCTTATAGTTAACAGCTGTGTTCTTGGCCAGAATGGTGATGCCACGCTCACGCTCCAGATCGCCGGAGTCCATAACACGGTCTACCACCGCCTGATTTTCACGGTAAATACCGCCCTGCTTCAGCATCTCGTCCACCAGGGTGGTCTTGCCGTGGTCAACGTGGGCGATAATGGCAATATTTCGAATCTTTCTATCTTGAGACATAAAGGATCTTTCCTTTCCGGATCAGTATCTATCAATTTATCCACAACAAAGAAATATATCATACATATGTCCAAAGTGCAAGAAAAAATTAAGTTTTTCCGCAAAAAACCGCCCTCTCCTTTGGGGAGAGGGCGGTTGGTTTTGCTTGAGATCAGCCTTCGACCAGCTTGTAGAGATAGAACTGATAGTTGGTGGAGGAGGCGGAGGAGTTGCAGCGGAATCTGGGACAGCCGTTGCTGCCCAGCTGCAGGTCGGGACGGAGGGCCAGATAGCGAGTGCCGTTCTTCAGCGTCCAGACGCCATTGCTGACAGAAGCAGACCAGGTGGTGTAGGAGCTGGAGGAATTATAGTACAGGTAGTTGGAGCTGCCTCTTAAGTAGTAGCTGCCATTCTTCAGCACCACGCCGCCGGAGGTCTTGGTCAGATCCCACATGAGGCTGGTGTCGGTCAGGGTGATGGTGGAGGGAGCCGAGCCGGTGCCCATGAAGGCATCTGCGGAGGCAGCGGCCACATAGCTGGAGTTCATGGACTTACCCATAAGGGCATAATAGGTGGAGTTGCCGGCATAGCTGCCCGTGCCTACCTTGACCACCAGGACATAAGTACCGGAGGTCAGGTTGGAGGTGGAGGTGACCCGGGTGAAGGTATAGCCGGAGGAAGAGGTGCCGCTGTCTGTGCCGGAGTCGCTGCCGGTATCGGTAGTGGTGGAGGCAACGAAGTTCACCCGGATGGTGCAGTCGGAGGTGGGGGTCAGGGTGATGGTATTGCCATTGATGCTGCCGGTAACAGAGCCGGAGACCACGCTGGCAGAGCCAACCTCATAGCCCGCCTTGGGATAGCAGGTGACGGTATAGCCGGAGACGGAGACCGTGCCGTAATTGGTATTGTTAGAGGTGGCGGTAACGGTGTAGGGATAGGGATTGGTGGTGCCGGTATCGGTGGTAGTAGAGGCAACGAAGTTCACCCGGATGGTGCAGTCAGAGGTGGGGGTCAGGGTGATGGTGTTGCCGTCAATGCTGCCCGTGACAGAGCCGGAGACCACGCTGGCAGAGCCAACCTCATAGCCTGCCTTGGGATAGCAGGTGACGGTATAGCCGGAGACGGAGACCGTGCCGTAGCTGGTATTATTGGAGGTGGCGGTAACGGTATAGGGATAGGGATTGGTGGTGCCGGTATCGGTGGTAGTTGAGGCAACGAAGTTCACCCGGATGGTGCAGTCGGAGGTGGGGGTCAGGGTGATGGTGTTGCCGTTAATGCTGCCCGTAGCAGAGCCGGAGACCACGCTGGCAGAGCCAACCTCATAGCCCGTCTTGGGATAGCAGGTGATGGTATAGCCGGAGACGGAGACCGTGCCGTAGCTGGTATTATTGGAGGTAGCGGTGACGGTGTAGGTGGGAGTGGTCGTGGTGGAGCCGGAGGAAGTGCCGCTGCCGCCTGCTGCCATGCCGGAGGGAGTGGTATGGGAGGGAATGCTCTTGCTGAAGATCAGCCAGGCATACTCGGGGTAGTCAATGAAGACATTGCGGTTACCCTGGATGCCCTGGACAACGTCATTACGGCCCATTTCATAAGTATCCACGGGGTCCTGCTTCATCCAGTTGAGCAGGTCGGTGGTGCTGATCAGGTCGGAGAGATTGCTCTCGCCCCAGCGGACATAGCAGTACAGCAGAATACGGGCCACATCGCCCTTGACTGCGTCCAGGGGCTCAAAGCAGGTGGAGTTATAGTAGCCGCCAACCTTGCCGGAGTTGGAGGTAGCGGTCTTGTAGCTGCCGCTGACCTCGCCGAAGGGCAGGTTATTGCGGGTGGAATTCAGCTTGGGATCGGTGGGGCGCAGGTGGTGGAGGTCAGAGCCGCAGTTGGAGGTGGTGAAGCTGCCCAGGCTCTGGCACCAGACGTGCTCACGGTTCCAGGTAGAGCCGCTGTCCCAGGTGCCGGAATAGGTCTCGGAGGAGTAGAAGTCCACGATCTTGCTGGAGCTTCCGGCATAGGCATCGGAGTATTTGGTATAGGTCTTGAGATTTGTGTAGCTGGTCTTGGTGGAGTGGGTATTGGTCATCAGCGTTTTCAGGCTGCTCTTCAGGCTGGAGGCCGATTTCGCTGACAGGGTGCTGTAGGTATAGGAGCTGGTGTAATAGGATTTCGCCTTGGAGCTCAGGGAGGTGCAGACGGTGCCGCGTTTGCCGGTGTTGTAGGAGAAGGTAGCTGCGCTGGCCGTGGTGATCAGGCTTGCGAAAATGGAGAATACCAGCGTCAGAACCAGAAGCAGGGAAAGCATCTTTTTCAGACTTGTCTTCATGATATTACCTCTCACGTTATTTTCCCACTCCTATAGTGGGTTATTTCATTATACCAGAATCCTATCTCATTTCGCCATTCACTTTTCTTCCAAAGTTTTCTTTCAAAAATTGGATATTTTCACGAAAACACGGAAAATACCGTAGTTTTTGGACAAAAAAAGAGAACCGCAGCTGCGGTTCTCCAATAAACTCAGTTCAATTCCTCCACAGCGGTGCGGATATCGCCCAGCATATAGAGGCTGCCGAAGGCCAGGACGGCACCGTTGGCCTCGGTCTGGGCAATGGCGGTCTTGACGCCCTCAGCCACAGTGGCGCAGGGGGTGACGGGCTTTCCGAAAACGGAGAGCACCTCCGCCAGTTTTTCCGCTGCCATGGCACGGGGATTGCCGGGGGTAACAGTCACATAACGGGTGATGTAAGGAGCTACCAGGCGGTACATATCGCTGAAGTCCTTATCCGCCATCACGCCGGTGAGGGCGGTGATGGGGCGGTCAGGCAGGAAACCGGCCATATTCTCAGCCAGGGCTGCCATACACTGGGGGTTGTGGCCGCCGTCGATGATAAAGAGAGGCTCTTTGCGCAGCACTTCAAAGCGGCCGGGCCAGGCAGTATCCTTCAGACCCTTGCGGAGCTGCTCCTCGGTGATGTTCCAGCCCTTGGCCTGCAGCACCTCCAGGGTCTTCAGAACCACAGCGGCATTGCGCAGCTGGTGCTCGCCCAGAAGCCGGATCTCCAGATTTTCCAAACCGCCGCAGCAGAAGGTCTGGCCCTCCAGGCTGCGCTCCACCAGACGGATGGAGTCAAAGTCCGCCTTGTGGAGCCTGGTGCCGGTGGCGGCGCATTTTTCTTCAAAAACCGCCTCCACAGAGGGGCTGCAGCGGTAGAGCACCGCATCGCCGCCCTTGATGATGCCGGCCTTGGCCGAGGCGATCTCCTCCAAGGTGTTGCCCAGGACATCCGTATGATCCAGGCCGATATTGACGATCACCGCCGCCTCGGGGGTGTCGATGACATTGGTGGAGTCCAGCTCGCCGCCCATGCCCACCTCCAGAACCACGATATCGCAGTTTTTCCGGGCAAAATACTCCATACCGATGGCGGTGACCAGCTCAAACTCCGTGGGGTGGTCGGTCATGGCCTCGGCGTGGGGCTTGACGAAGTTGACGATGTCGATGAGCAGCTCGTCCTCGATCATCCGGCCACTGACCTGCATCCGCTCGTTGAAGCAGTTGATGTAGGGAGAGGTGTACAGGCCGGTGCAGTAACCGGCGGCGGTGAGGACAGAGGCCAGCATGGAGGCCGTAGAGCCCTTGCCGTTGGTACCGGCAATGTGGACAAACTTCAGCTTCTTATGGGGATTACCCATGCGCTCCAGCAGCTCATTGGTACGGGACAGGCCGGGGATGGAGCCCTTCCAGAAATAGGAATGGATATAATTCAGAGTTTCATCAACGGTTTTCAGCATTGTTTCTCCTCCACTGGGGCAGCAAGCCCAGACGGTAAAATACATTTGTTCTGCAAAGCAGCGCTACCACTGCCACATCTACCACATAGGTGACGGCGAATTGGATGCTGCGAGAGGTCAAAAAGAGCAGATAGCTCTCCCAGAGGGTATCACCCTTGCCATAGTTCAGGGCCAGGGCAAAGCTCTGCCACAGCACGGAGCCCATCGCCACCGGGGGCAGGAAGGCAAGGGCGATCTTCCACACGGAAATGCCTCGCTGCACCAGGGGCCGGAACAGACCGGCGCAGAGGCCATAGAGAATGGGGGGCAGGCAGAAGATGGGGTTATAGCCAAAAGGTGAGAATAGGCAGCCCACAAAGTCAGATACAAAGCCTACCATAGCGCCATAGACCGGGCCATACAGCAGACCTGCCAGGAAAATCGGCACCGCTTCAATGGAGAAACGGGCGCTGGCTTCGGGCATCATGCCAAAAAGACGGGCGAGAACGACGGCGAGAGCTGCCAGCAGGGCGCTGCCTACCAGCTTTTTTGTGGTTTTCTTCATAAAAAAATTCCTCCAGAAATAGAGCGTTGGGCAGAGAGAGGCTTTTTCCAAAAAGAAAGCCTCCCCCGAAGCCGTGGCTCCGAATGGGAGGAGGTTTGCGATATACGATGCTATGCCCTGAAAATAGGGGCATCCTGCTCAGGCGGTTGCGGTAACCGTATCGCGGAGTTCAAAGTGAAAACTCCTTCGCCCGGTGGCAACCTCCCATCCAGCCGGTACTTAACGCACGGTTCCTACTCCCTGCAACATCGTTTTGTCGCCTTTATTGTAGCGCAATTTTTGCAAAATGCAAGAACTATTTTCGATATTTTATTATTTATTTCTGCAAAGCTCCGCAATCTCTGCGAAACGGCTGCAGATCCTGTCATAATTCTCCGGCACATGGGGTACCCGGCAGCCGGAGCAGTCCTTGATGCCGTCTTCGGTATAGCGGTAATTGCCTCCGCAGTTCTCCCCTAAGGCATAGAGGGGGCAGAAGCAAAAGAGGCAGTTAAAGCGCTCCGGGTCAGCGCCCTGGTGGCAGGGAAAATACTCACAGGCTTTGTTCTGAAAGAATTTGTAGCTCATTGTTCTCCTCCGATCCGTACCTGCGGCACAGATTTAGAAAATAAATACCGTCAAACAGAAATTTGACGAACAGTTTGGCGCACTCAAAGCCTCCCTTGTTAAAGGGAGGTGGGTCGCCTTGAAAAGGCGACTCGGAGGGATTCCGCACGCCGCAACACCGTTATTTTGCAAGGTTTTCGGCGAATTCGTACTGCCTGCACGAATCCCCCCGGATCGCCTGAAAGGCGATCCGACCCCCTTTGACAAGGGGGTCTTTGGTGCGGCAAACAGACTGATAAACATCGATTTGGTTGTTGGTTCATTTGGGGGTTATTTCAGGACGACTTTCCAATCGTTGCCCCGGGGGAGGTAGAGAAATTCGTTGAGGTCGTTTTGCTCGATGACGGTGAGCAGCTCTTCAAAATCATCTACGGTGGGCAGTTGGGCGATGCGTTCACGGTCGATCCACTCTACCCTCCCCTCCTCGGAGGAATGAAGTTCCCCCTCGAAGTCCTCACTATAGAAGAGGAAAACCACATATCTGCCGGAATCGATGGGGAATTGTTTCACGCCCCGGAGGGATACGCTATGCAGAAGCAGGCCGGTCTCCTCCCGGATCTCCCGTACTACTGCATCTACGATGGACTCCCCCGGCTCCACATGGCCGCCGGGGAGGGCATAGCCCTGCCAATCGGCCTTGACCCGATTCTGGAGCAAAATCTGCTCTCCCCTTCTGACCAGGCAGAGGGTGGTCAGTTCAATTCGCTCTGTCCGATCCATACTTGCTCCTTTTGTTTACATAATATTATTACGGTAAAGCTATGCCGATCTTCTCGCCCAGGTGGATCTTGGTCTCGATGCCCTGAGCGGAGTGCTCTAAAATATCGGCATCCATCTGCACCCGATCCTTCTGCAGCAGCAGGATCACCGTGGAGCCGCCGTAGGCGAAGTAGCCCTTTTCCTGCAGCTTTTCCATCTTACCGGGGGCATCGAGATGGTTGCAGATCTTGCCTACCAGCAGCGCTCCCACCTCCATCTGCAGGACGTCTCCGAAATGCGCTGTGTGCAGCAACTGGTAGCAGCGGGTGTTGCGGCGGTAGACCTTCATGTCGGCGGCGATGGGGTTCACCGTGTGCAGGACACCCTTGATCAGCACGCTCTGCTCCTGGCTGCCGCCGTCGGGGTAGACATAGCGGTGGTAGTCATCGGGGGCAAGACGGAAGATCAGGCAGCAGCCGCCCAGGAATTTTTTGGCCAGGTCGCTGTTTTCCAGCAGCTCCTCCACGGTGTAGGGTACGCCCTTGATCTCAAAACAGCTGTTTTGGTCAATGGGCATGGCAAGGAGCTTGGAGTCTGCGATGGCAGGCAGCTCCCCTTCCCCGGTCTGATCCTCATAGCGCTTTCGCTGACGGGTGAAGAAGTCATTAAAATTATCAAAGTGCTGCTTGGTGCAATCGGATACATCGATGTTGTACTGCTTCCTGAATTTCTCCACCTTGCCACGGGAGAGACGGCTTTTCTGCCATGCGCCGTAGAGATTGGAGACAAATTTGCGGCAGAGAATGCCCTTGGCCAGAATTCTGCCAAAGGCGGTATTGTAGGTAAAACGGATGGCACCCAGGCCGACCTCCGGCACTTCGATCAGTTCTTTTCGATTCCAAACCTGCATATAGGCTTCTCCTTTTATTTCAAAATCTTGCCGATGATCCAGACCTGCGTTCTCAGGGGCAGGAGGTTCAACAGGCGCAGGAGGGGGTTGCGGTTGATATTGTAACAGAGGCGTGGGCGACGGGCCTTCAGGGCCTTCGCTACCAGGGCGGCGATCTTCTCCGGTGGAATATTCTTCGCCTCCACCCGATCTACGATCCGGCGGAAGCGCTCTGCGTTGCAGGCATAATGCTCCGTATTTGCCACAAAGTCCTCCAGACGGCGGGTGGATACGGACAGCAGCCCCGTCTTTACCGCACCGGGGCGCAGCACGCTGACCCGGATGCCCAGAAGCTGCAGCTCCATGCGCAGGGAGTCGGCATAGCGCTCTAAGGCGGTCTTGCTGATGCCGTAGATCCCCGTAAAGGGCAAGGGATCTAAGGGTGCCAGCTCACTGGTGGTGATAAGCACACGGCTCCCCTGCTTCAAAAGGGGCAGAAAGCTGCGATTGACCCGGAAACAGGCCATGAGGTTAATCTCAAAAACACGGGCAAATTCCTGCTCCGTCATCTCCACCAGGGAGTTCAGCTCGTAGATGCCCGCCATATGGACGATGGCATAGAGCTGCTCCGTTTGGGCGGCGACGGCCTGATAGGCGGCCTCTACCTGGGCGCTGTCGGTGAGATCCGTCCGGATATAGTTCCAGGGGGTATCCTCCTGGGCGGCGATGTCCAGGCCGAAGACCCTGTATCCCAGGTCGTGCAGATACTTGCAGGTGGCACGTCCCATTCCACCGGCTGCACCGGTGACCAATACTGCTGCCAAGCCCCTCGCCTCCTCCGGGTGATTTTGTCAGAATCATAGTACCACAGCGCAGGAGAAAATGCAAACAGTTTCCGCAAAGCGACTCCACCGGAGGGCGGCAAGCAGAAATTTGCCGGTCTGTTTAGGAACTAAAAGCTAATAGCTCAACCATAAGCATCTATTTTCGTGGATGGTCTCGGCACGGATTTTTTAAAAAACAGCCCCTCCGGGGGAGTCCCGGAGGGGCTGTTGGGATCAGGGATCAGTACAGGTAGCTGTAGTCGTTCTTGACGGTGCGGATGAAGAGGGCGATCTCCTCGGGGAGCTGGTTTTCGCCTTCTACATCGCAGACGCACTCGGTGTAGAGACGGACACGAACCTTGCCGTCAGCCAGGATGCAGAAGCCGAAGTTCTTGGAGTCGTCCATATCCTTCTCGGTCTGGAAGATGGTGAACTTATCCTTGCAGGGCTCAGCTGCGTAGGGGCAGAAGGCGGTGCAGTTGCCGCACTCGTTGCACATCTTATCCACATGGAGGATCTGGGTACGGCCATCGGGCAGGCGGATGACCACATTGGAGCGGTTGGGGCAGACATCGGCGCAGTTCTGGCAGACGGTGTTGCAATCCAGGCAGCGGTCGCCTTCGCAGGCCACGTCCTTGGCCATGGCCAGGATGCCCTTCTTGGCAATGGCAGCAGCCTCGGAGGGATAGGCTTCTACGGGGATGTCGTACTCGTGCTTCTTGCCGATGACGATCTCGGCAAACTTGGCGGCATCGGCAATGCCCTCTACCACGGTGGCGGGGCCACGGGTGGCATCACCGGCGGAGTAGACGTTCTCCAGGTTGGTCTTGAAGGCGGGACGGCCCTTGCGATCCAGCTCGATGCCGTTGGCGGCGAAGAGCTTGTCATCCACCTGCTCACCTACAGCGGAGATGACCAGATCACAATCGATCTCCACACGCTCGCCGGTGGGAACGGGGCTCCGTCTGCCGGAGGCATCGGGCTCGCCCAGGATCATCTTGTCGCAGATCAGCTTGCCGTCCTTCTGCTCCACGGGGGAGACCAGCTCCAGGAACTCCACGCCGTCCTCAATGGCCAGCTCCAGTTCCTCTGCATCGGCAGGCATATAGCGCTTGGTACGGCGGTAGACCAGAGTGGAGGACTTGGCACCGGCACGCTTTGCCACACGGGCTGCATCCATGGCGGTATTGCCGCCGCCGATGACGGCTACATGACCCAGCTCGCCGCCACGGCCTGCCTTCATATCCTCCATCCAGCCAATGACACCCTTGACATTGCCGGGGATATCCAGCTTGCCGGGCTTCCAGGCACCCACGGCATAGAGGATGTGGGTATAGCCCTGTGCCTTCAACTCTTCTACGGAGGGAGCTTCGGTATTGAGCTTGACCTCGGTGCCATAGGCCATCATCAGAGCGATATCCTGATCAATGGCCTCGTGGGAGATACGGAACTCGGGGATCACATGACGGACAATGCCGCCCAGGGAATCCTTGCGCTCGAAGATGGTACATTCCACACCGGCTCTGCCCAGGAAGTAGGCAGCAGCGATGCCGGTGGGGCCGCCGCCGATGATGGCAGCCTTCTTGCCCTCTACCTTGGCAGGCTTTTCGATCTTGGCCATGAGGGCATCAATGCCCTTTTCCGCAGCGATGAGCTTGGTCTCACGGATCTGTACCGGCTCTTCATAGAAGTTGCGGCTGCACTTGTTCATGCAGTGGTGGGCGCAGATGGTGCCGGTGATGAAGGGCAGGGCGTTCTTCTCGGTGATGAGCTTCAGGGCCTCGTTGTACAGACCCTTCTTGCACAGCTCGATGTACTCGGGAATATCCTGCTCAATGGGGCAGCCGCCCTTACAGGGAGCGATATAGCAATCCATCCAGGGCACTCTGTCCTCGTTCTTACGGGTGGGCAGGGGCTTGATGGGCTTGACATGGTGGTAGTCCGTGCGGCAGTCCAGGGCCATCTTGGCGATGGCTTCGGTGTCGGTGCCCTCGAAGGGCTTGAACTCCATGTTCTCTACCTTCTTGGCCATCTGCACCAGACGGTTGTAGCCGCCGGACTTCAGGATGGTGGTAGCCACGGTGATGGGCCAAATGCCTGCGGCAAAGAGCTTCTCGCAGTTGAAGAACTCGGCGCCACCGGCGAAGGAGATCTTCATCTTGCCGCCAAACTGGGTGGAGATCCGGCGGCACATCTCAATGGTCAGGGGGAAGAGGGCACGGCCGGACATATACATCTCGTTATTGGGCAGCTCTCCACGTGTGGTGTCTACAGGGAAGGTGTTGGACAGCTTCAGGCCGAATTCCACACCCTGCTTGTCTGCCAGGGCCTGGAGACGCTCGAACATGGGAACGGCATCCACCCACTGCAGATCTTCGTTGAAATGGTGATCGTCAAAGACGATGTAGTCATAGCCCATGCCGTCTAAGATGCTGCGTGCATCCTGATAGCCCAGGATGGTGGGGTTGCACTTGACGAAGGTATTGACCTTCTTCTCGGTGATGAGGTAGGAGGCAATGCGCTCGATCTCATCGGGAGGACAGCCGTGGAGGGTGGACAGGGTGACGGAACGGGAGACACGGGGGGAGATATTGGCAATGAACTCTGCCTCTTCGGGGAAGAGCTCCGTGAGAACGGCCTTGCACTCGGCAAAGACGGGGGCACGGTTGGCATCCTTCATGGACTCGATATAGTTATCGATCTTCTCGCCCTTGATGCCGGCCAGGTCGTAGCCCACAGACATATTGAACACAAAGCCATCGGGATCGCCGTAGCCCCAGACCTTGGCCATGACCTTCAGGGCGCACCAAGCCTTGATGTACTCATCCAGAGCCTGACGGACTTCCAGCTCCGTGGACCACTCCTGGTTGTAGCCCTCATCATCGGCCAGAATGCAGGGACGGGGCACGCAGCGTGCCAGATCCTCGCCGTCCATCTGCTGGACAGTCTTGACCTCGAAGAAACGGGCGCCTGCCACATAGGAGGCGATGATATTCTGCGCCAGCTGGCTGTTGGGGCCGGCAGCGGGGCCGAAGGGGGTCTCGATCTTCTCGCCGAAGATGGGGAGGGTCTTGGTGGGGTCAGCCTTGTACTCGGTATGGATGCCGAAGATCTCGCCGGTCTTTTCACGCTCGGTGATCACCCAGCGCATGAGATCCTTAAAGGGAATGGGATACATTCTTTCAGACATTGTAAAATCCTCCGATCA
>JAFQCY010000001.1 GCA_017399355.1 Oscillospiraceae bacterium | reverse complement strand
CATTTGGATAACCTCCCTTTGTGCTAGTTTGTAGACGGTTGGCGAACCTGTTTACTCTCTGTCATTGGGAGGTTTATTTTCTGGGCATAAGTAGAACTCATTTTTCCCACCTGCATAGCAGGTGGTTCTCTTTCTAACGAATAGGAAAGACCTCCCAAATCGGGAGGTCTTTTTTGCAGTAAATATCATAATTATGCTGAAATATATCTTAAATTCGATTCTTTCATTGACTTTTCCCCTCAATTTGATATAATGCCAATGCAAATATATCAAAGGAGGTGACCGCAATGCTTCGCAGAACCTTACAGAAATTCATTCCCACCTACGCAAGCCTTCCCCTGCTGCTTTGCGGTCTGGGTCTTATGGGCTCCTTTGGCTTCGCCAAGTTGCTGCAGCGGATGTTTGCATTTGAATATATCGATATTACCATCGGTCTGGATGCCTACTTTGTATTTAACGAAGGCTGGGTACTGGTTTATGCGGAGGCCTTTATTTTCTGGCTGGTGACCTTTGTGATCACTGCGCGGCAGAGCCCTGCGGCGGCGGCTCGTCTGGCTACGGCGGATGTGCTGTCTAAGGTCATCTGCCTGCTGTTCTTCGTCTTCTTCCCCACAACCAATGTCCGTCCCGAGCTGGAGGGCGGTGGCCTCTTTAATTTCGGTATGTGGCTGGTCTATTCTCTGGATACCCCCACCAACCTCTTCCCCTCCACCCACTGCTCCATCGCCTGGATGGGCGCAAGGCTGATGCTGAAGGAAGTAAAATGGAAGCACAAGTGGCTCGTGGGCATCGGTGCTTTCGGCTTCTGCCTCCTGATTTTTGCTTCTACCCTCTTTACCAAGCAGCACGTGATCCTGGACGTGGTCGGCGGTGTGGCAGTAGCAGAGATTGGTATGCTCCTGACCCATATTACCAAGCTGAACAAGAAAACCGAGCAGCTCAATGAGCGCTTTATGAAGACCAAGCTCTCCAAATGGTTATAAAGAACGATACACCGGTGACGATCACCGGTGTATTTGCTTTCTCAGCATAAATAAGGCCAGCAGATTAGGAGCGGCCATGAATACATTGAGGATATCCGCCATGGCCCAGGCCGATCTCACGGAGATCAGAGGGCTGACTGCGATCACCAGCAGATAGGCTGCACGATATCCCCGCTTCACCCATTGCCGCTCCCCTGCCAGATACCGCAGGCAGGACTCTGCATAGAAATTCCAGCCGATGACCGTGGCAAAGGCGAAGCAGCTCAGGCAGACGAAGAGCAAAAAGGAAGAAAATCTCGACCCAAAGGGCAAAGCTGTGCACCAGGCAAAGTCCGTGATGGCCACCCCCTCCACAGGCATCTGCCAGGCCTCGGTCACCACCAGACACAGCCCCGTGAGGGTACAGATGACAATGGTGTCGATAAAGGTTCCGGTCATGCTGATCAGGCCCTGACGGTGGGGAGAGGGTTCATCGGAGGCGGCTGCGGCTATGGCCGCCGTTCCCAAACCCGCCTCGTTAGTATAGACGCCTCTGCCGATACCCATGCGGATAACAGTCTTCAGGCTGATCCCGGCTGCCCCGCCAAGAGCTGCCCGAGGTGCAAAGGCACTGCGGAACACAAGCCCCAGAGCGGCAGGAATCCGGCCTGCAAAACGAAAGAGGATGATCACACAGCAAATCAGGTACAGCCCAGACATTATGGGCACCAGAGCCTGGCAGACTCCGGTGATCCGCTTTGCGCCCCCCAGAAGCACCGCTCCTGCCGCCAAAGTCACCACAAGACCGCTCAAAAGCGCTGCGAGGGAGTAACTCTTCCCAAAAAGCAAAATGTCCCCAGAGGCGCAAAAAAGCCCCTCAGCGGCGGAGGTGATGCTGTTGACCTGGGTAACTGTCCCCACCCCCAGCAACCCCACCGCTGCACCTACGACGGCATAGAGCCTGCCCAGATAGGAAAAGGGTCTGCCCAGACCCCGGCTCATATAGGCAAAGGGACCCCCGAAGCTGCCCTCTTGCCCCCACAGGCGGTACTTTGCCCCCAGGTAGCCCTCCGCATACTGAGTGGCCATACCAAAAAAGGCCGCCAGCAGCATCCAGAGCAGCGCTCCCGGCCCTCCTGCCGCCAGGGCTGTTGCCACGCCCACGATATTTCCAGTCCCAATGGTAGCAGCCAGGGCCGTGCAAAGCGCACCATAGGCACTGATACCCTCAGCAGACGGTTTTGGACGGATCAGGCATAGGGCCTTGGGAAGCTTCCGCAGGGGAAGCAATCGAAGCCGCAGGGTAAACAGCAGGCCCATCCCCAAAAAGGCCACCATGGTGGGCCATCCCCAAATCCGCTGCGCCAAGCTCTCCATTCTGCCGCTCCCCTTTCATCCGCTCTTCTTTGAGCATATGTCCCCGAAAAGACAGGCATACCAAAAACAGACGGCACCCGAAAAATTCAGGTGCCGTCTGCGGCTTTCTTCAGATGTCTCTTCTGCCCTCTAAGGCACGCAGCAGGGTGACCTCATCGGCATACTCCAGCTGGCTGCCCACGGGGATACCATAGGCAAGTCGGGTGACCCGCAGCTCCATGGGGCGCAGCAGCCGGGAGAGGTACATGGCCGTAGCCTCACCCTCAGTATCTGGATTGGTGGCCATAATGACCTCCTTCACCTGGCCCCGTCCCACACGGGCCAGCAGCTCACGAATGCGGATATCATCGGGGCCGATGTGGTTCAAGGGAGAGATCACACCGTGGAGCACATGATACAGGCCGTTATACTCCCGGGCCCGCTCCATGGCGATCACGTCCCTGGGCTCGGCCACCACGCAGATCACGCTGTGATCCCGGTCGTCATCCTCGCAGATGGGGCAAAGCTCCCGATCTGTCAGATTCATGCAGCAGGGGCAAAGATGAACGGATTTCTTAGCCTCTAAAATGGCAGAGGCAAAGTCCGCAGCCTCCTCCTCGGGCAGGCTCAGCACATGGAAGGCCAGGCGCTGGGCTGTCTTGCCGCCGATGCCGGGGAGACGGGCAAACTGTTCCGTCAGACGCTCTAAGGCGACAGGAAAAAATCGCATCAGAACAGACCGCCCAGATTCAGGCCGCCGGTGAGCTTGGACATATTCTGGGCCGCCTCGGCTTCGGCCTTCCGCATGGCCTCATTGACCGCAGCTACAACCAGATCCTGCAGCATCTCCACATCCTCGGGATCTACTGCCTCGGGGTCAATGGTAAGATTGAGTACCTCGTGCTTGCCGTTGACACGGGCCTTGACCACGCCGCCGCCAACCACAGCCTCGTACTCACGAGCCTCCATCTCTTCCTGCATCTTCAGCATATCCTGCTGCATCTTCTGGGCCTGCTTGATCATATTCATGTTCATTCCGCCGCCCATACCGCCACGAAAACCGCCTTTTGCCATAGTGATTATCTCCTTAAAATTAATTATTTAAAATCGATCAGATCGGGATGCTGAGAACCGAACTGCATCAGCCGATCAAAATTTTCGTTTCCTGCTCCGGCCTGGGACAGATCCTTCACCTGAACCCGGACAGGTCTGCCCAAAAGCCCCGCAGCGCATTCTGCCACGGTCTGGAGCACCTGGGGACGGTCTACAAAGTTCTTAGTGGGCATATCCCGGACCAGAAGCACCAGCAGATCGCCCTGAAGGCTGCCCTTTACGGGGGACATTTCGCTGAGAGAGAACATCCCCAGCACAGGAGGCCGCAGCATGGGCCGCAGCCGGGGGATCAGATTCTTCCAGAATTCGCCGCTATCCGCATCCTCCTTTGGAGCCTGGGGGGGCGGCAGCTGGCCGGGAGCCTCCGGGGGAATATCCTTCTCCAGCTCCTCCCAGGGGGGACGGTCAGCATCATCATCCGGCTCTTCCTCCTTTGGGAGAGCCTGCATCACCAGGCCCTGGGCGATCTTATTCTCCAGCCGGGACAGACGGGCATTGAGGTCTGCCGCATCCAGAGAGCCCTCCACCTCGCAGAGGCGGATCAGGGCCAGCTCCGCATCGATCCGGCGGTCGGCACTATTGCGGAAGCCTGCAGCTGCATCCCGGAGAATGGTGGTAATGCGCAGCAGCTCTCCGGGGGAGAAGCTCTTGCTCAGGGTGCTGAGCTCCTTGGCTGTGCAGATGCCGGAGATCAATGGGCTATCCTTGCCGGAGGTATGGAGGATCAGAAGGTCTCTGGCGGCGGTGCAGAGCTCGTCCAGCATGGCCGTGAGATCCTTGCCCTGGGCATACTCCGAGGAGAAAATGGAAAGGAGGGTCTTGGTATCCCTGGCAGCCACGGCCTGCAGCATCTGCACCGTCTGACGGGTACCGGCATAGCCCAGCACCTTACAGATCTGGTCGGTATCGATGGTGCCGCTGCTGGAGGAGGCGCACTGATCCAGCAGGCTGATGGCATCACGCATACCGCCATCTGCCAGGCGGGCCAGATAGTTTGCCCCATCAGCCGTCAGGTCGATATTCTCCCGGTAGGCGATAAAGCTCAGACGGCCGGCCAGATCCTCTTGGGTGATCCTACGGAAGGAATAGCGCTGGCAGCGGGAGAGAATGGTAGCAGGGACCTTATGCAGCTCTGTGGTAGCCAGGATAAAGAGCAGATGCTCCGGGGGCTCCTCAATGATCTTCAGCAGGGCATTGAAGGCGCTGATGGAGAGCATATGCACCTCATCGATGATATACACACGCTTGCGCACCTGGGCCGGGGAATAGACCGCATCATCCCGAAGAGAGCGCACTTGATCCACGCCGTTATTGGAGGCGGCGTCGATCTCCAGCACGTCCATGCAGCTGCCGGAGTCAATGCTCTTGCAGGCAGCGCAGCAATTGCAGGGGTTACCGTCCACAGGATTTTCGCAGTTGACCGCCTTGGCCAGGATCTTGGCGCTGGAGGTCTTGCCCGTGCCACGGGAGCCGGTGAACAGATAGGCATGGCTCATGCGGCCATTGATCAGCTGATTCTTCAGGGCCACGGTAATGGCCGGCTGCCCCACCATATCGTCAAAGGTCTGGGGGCGATATTTCCGATATAAAGCCTGATACATTCTGTCCACCTCCTATCCTATTCAGTATATACCAAGCCAAGGGAAAAAGCAAGAAAAAAACGCAGGGACAAGCCCTGCGGAAAAGAATCATTCGGCCCATGACAAGATCGCACACCCACATTTGAACCTGTAACCATACCCGTTTCCCGTGCAGCCAGCTCAGAAACGGCATCCTCGCGGCACACGAACAGATCCGCTTAATGCTGCTCGGTTCCCCGCCTGACATGGTTCACGGGAGCTCGTTGCACGAGACCGATCCCTCAACACCGCTTACACGGACAGACAACACAGCACAGACCCGGGTGTGGGGCTTCATCCCTGCTATAGCGGATTGCAGGCAACAGGGCACCGCTATCTCCCCGACTAGTGCGACCTTGTCATAGGCCGAATGATCTAATTATATTCCGTTTGAAGTAAAATTATGCTAACTTATCCTCGATAAAGTCTGCCAGATCGCCGATGGTCTCCAGCTTCATATCGCCTTCCATCTCGAAATCAACGCCCAGCTCTTCTTCCATGTCCATGATCATCTCCACCATGTCCAGAGAATCCAGATGAAGACTCTCAAAGGTGGTATCACGGCTCAGCTCGTCGGCAGAGAGATCCATCTGCTCAGCAAGATAATTTCTGATTCTGTTATACATAATATCAACCTCCAAGGTATTCTCTTTGTCTACAGATATGATACGATTTTTTTCGACAAAGTCAAGAACTTTTTTTCGTCTGAAAATTAATTCAGGAAATCACGGAGGATCCGGGAGCGGGAGGGATGGCGCAATTTTCTAAGGGCCTTGGCCTCGATCTGGCGAATCCGCTCACGGGTGACCTGGAATTCCTCGCCCACCTCCTCCAGGGTATGCATGCGGCCATCCTCCAGACCATAGCGCAGGCGGAGAACCATTTCCTCCCTGGGGGTCAGGGTCTTGAGCACATTGCTCAGCTGCTCCTGGAGAAGGGCAAAGGTGGCAGCATCGGCAGGCTCGGAAGCCTTGTCATCTGGGAGGAAATCCCCCAGATGGCTGTCATCCTCCTCGCCTACGGGGGTCTCCAGGGAGATGGGCTCCTGGGCCACACGCATGATCTCCTCCACCTTCTGCAGCGGAATATTCAGGTGCGTGGCGATCTCCTGGGCGCTGGGCTCACGGCCCAGATCCTGCACCAGCTCATGAGAGGCACGGGAGACACGGTTGATGGTCTCTACCATGTGCACGGGGATGCGGATAGTTCTGGCATGGTCGGCAATGGCACGGGAGATGGCCTGTCGGATCCACCAGGTGGCATAGGTAGAGAACTTATAGCCCTTGGTATGGTCAAACTTCCCCACGGCCTTGATCAGGCCCAGGTTGCCCTCCTGGATCAGATCCAGGAAAGGAAGGCCCCTGCCTACATAGCGCTTTGCGATGGAGACCACCAGACGGAGGTTGGCCTCCACCATCTTTTTCTTGGCAGCTTCATCGCCTTGGGACATCTGCTCGGCGATCTGCTGCTCCTCCTCGGGACTCAGGAGAGGGATCTTGCCGATCTCCTTCAGGTACATACGGACGGGGTCATTGACATTCATGGAGTCGCTGAGGGCCTCGGTGTCTACCACCTGCTCCTCCTCCACCAGGCTCAGCTCCTCATCGGTGGGGTTCAGCTCATCGGGCGTGGTCAAAAGCTCCACCACGTCCACCACATCGATCTCGATCCCCTCGGCTTCCAGAGCCTCATAGATCAGGTCGGTCTGCTTCTCATCAGCATTGGCTGCCTCAAGGGCATCGATCAGGTCTTTGGAGGCGACCTTCTTGTCTTTCCGGGCAGTCTCCAGCAGGAGCTGCAGCTTCTCATGCATCTTCTTCTCTTCGCTCATTTCTATGTACCTCCATATCCTTTTTTCTTTCGCAGGCTCTCCTGCAGGGCACGCAGATCCGACACGCTTTCCACCTGTCCACGGCTGTGCTCCTGCAAGATCACACGGACATAATCATCGAAGGCCTCCTCCGACACAGGCCCTGCATTCTGCTGCAGGAGCATGGTCAGGTGGGACATCTCTGCCTGGCTTAAAAGCTCCGCAGGATCAGAAGCCTTTGGGCTGAACCCATCCTGCCAGCGGGCCAGCCAGATGGAATAGACTTTGGAAAACATGGGGACGGAAAAGCATTCTGCCTTCAGATCTGTGCATCGGCTGAAGAGAGCGGGCTCCGTAAAGAGCATCCGCAGCAGATTTTCCTCTGCCACGGCGCTGCGCAGATTCTCATAGCGCAGCTCCCGGGCCTTGGGCTGACGGGCGGCAGCGATCTCCAGATCCTGCTTTTCCCGGGCCTTCTTTGCTGCTGCGCTGCGGCGCTTATAGGCACGGGAGATCTCCATCTGCATGGCCTGGAGGGTAACACCGGCCATCTGAGCGGCTTTCCCGGCATAGAGTTCCCGCTCTACGGCGGAGGAATAAGTGGAGATCAGTTCCGCCGCTGCCTTGGCAAATTCCACCTTTTGGCCGTCAGAAAACAGGTCGTATTGGGCCGCAAGGCTGCGCAGACGGTACTCCGCCTGATTCTCGCTGCCCTCTAAGAGCAGCTTGAAACGGTCAGCGCCGTATTTGTTCAGGAATTCATCGGGGTCTTTTGCCCCCTGCATTCTCAGAACCTTCACCTTCAGGCCGGTTTTTTCCAGCATGGGAATGGCTCTCTGGGTGGCATTCTGACCGGCGGCATCGCCGTCATAGGTCAAAAAGACCTCATTTGTATACTTGCTCAGAAGGTCGGCATGCTCCTGGGTCAGAGAGGTGCCCAGAGAGGCCACGGCGCAATCAAAGCCGTGCTGGTGCAGAGCAATGGCATCCATATAGCCCTCGGTGAGGATAATATAGCCCTGCTTGCTCTTTTTGACGACATTCATGGCAAAAAGGTTTCGTCTTTTGTTAAAAATAATTGTTTCGGGAGAGTTCAGATACTTGGGGGTGGAGTCATCCATCACACGGCCGCCGAAGCCGATGACATTGCCCCGGACATCGATAATGGGGAACATCAAGCGGTTGCGGAAGCGGTCATAAAGCGTGCCCTTGTCCTTATTCTGCAGCACCAGACCTGTCTGCAGCAGCTCCTCCTTGGTAAAGCCCTGGGCGGTCATGGCATCCAGCAGGGCCGTCCAGCGGTTGGGAGCAAAACCCAGGCCGAAGTGAGTCACCGTTGCGCCGGAGAGGCCACGTTTGGCAATATAGGCCCGTACCTCCTCTGCCGCCGGGGTTTTCAGCTGCTGGTGAAAAAACCTTGCCGCAGCCTTACTCAGAGCCCAGAGGCGCTCCTTCTTTTTGTACTGGGAGTCCTTTTGATTGTCCTCCGGGATCTCCAAGCCTGCCCGTTTGGCCAGGAAACGCACCGCATCGGGATAGGACAGGCTCTCGATCTCCATAATGAAGTTCACCACGCCGCCGCCCTTATGGCAGCCGAAGCAGTAGCAGATCCCCTTCTCCGGGTTTACGGAAAAGGAGGCGGTTTTCTCCCCATGGAAGGGGCATAGGCCAAAGAGGTTGCTCCCCCGGCGGGTCAGGGCGACATATTGACCCACCACATCCTCAATGGGATTGCGGCTATTGAGTTCGTCCAAGAAAGCGGGAGAGAAGGCCATTCTTTGTCCTTTCTGCCCTTATCCCCGTACCTGCCAGGCCATGGGAATAAAGAGCTCATCATATTTATACATGGCATATTTGTCGGTCATGCCGGCAATATAGTCGCAGACCGTCCGCTCCATGCCGTCAAAGTCCAGCTGTGGACGGAAATCCGGGGGCAGCTTATCCGGGTTCTTCACATAGAACTCATAGAGCTGCTGGAGGATGCGCCTGGCCTTGGCCTCCTCCCCCTTTGCCTTGGGATTGCGGTAGACACGCTCGAACATAAATTCACGCAGAGCCTGCATGGCCTGCTCCACCTCTGCGTCCATGCCCAGCTCATCGGTCAGCAGGGTATGAGAGATCATATTGGTCACCAGGGTATTGATCCGATCCCGGTGGCTCTCCCCCAGCACCTGGCGAATGGCCCGGGGAATATCGGAATCTGTCAGGATCCCGGCACGCATGGCATCGTCAATATCATGGTTAATATAGGCGATCTTATCGGCACGGCGGACGATCTGCCCCTCCCAGGTCTCCGGCAGGCGGCTGGAGGAGGAGTGCCCCAAAATACCCATACGCACCTCGTAGGTCAAATTCAGGCCGGCACCGTCGTTTTCCAGGATATCCACCACTCGCAGCGACTGCTCATTGTGGCGGAAGGGTACGCCCATAACCTCCGTCAGCGCCACCTCTCCGGCATGGCCGAAAGGAGTATGACCCAGGTCGTGGCCCAGGGCGGTTGCCTCGGCCAGATCCTCATTGAGCTGCAGCGCACGGCAGATGGTACGGGCGATCCGTGCCACCTCCAAGGTGTGGGTCATACGGGTGCGGTAATGATCCCCCTCCGGCTGCAGAAAGACCTGGGTCTTGTGCATCAGGCGGCGGAAGGACTTGCTATGTAAGATGCGGTCGCAATCCCGCTGATAGCAGCTGCGCACATCTCCTTCCCGCAATTGCTCCGGGCAGGGGCGGCCTCTGCTCTCATCGGAAAACTGGGCTCGTTTGCTGAGGGTCTGATGCTCACGCTGTTCCAGAAGCTCCCGGATATCCATCGTCTACCATTCCTCCAGAGTCATTTTTGAGTCTCTACGGGAAATGCCCGATACTCCGAATCGCCCACAAGTCCCTCGATGGTACCTGCGGACTGGTCAAAGACCCGATCCAGAAAGGGCTGTACCTTCGCCTCGGGCAGGAGTAGGTCAAAGCTCACGTCCGAACCGAAGTCTGTATTTTTAATGATGCCTTCAAAGGCAGAAATTTCCAATTTGATGCGCTCATACCAGCTGTAGGGGCAGGGCAGGTATACATTGACCCAGACCCGCTTCATGGAGCGCCCTGCAGCATCCAGGCCGATCTTGGCGCTGTGGGCATAGGCACGCACCAGCCCTCCTGCGCCCAGCAGAATGCCGCCGAAATAACGGGTCACTACGCAGCAGACATTATAGATGCCTTCACGCTGCAGCACCTGCAGCACGGGCATACCGGCCGTGCCCCCGGGCTCTCCGTCATCGGAGAAGCGGGTGGCCCCTCCCTCAATGATATAGGCATAGACATTATGGGTGGCATCCCAGTGCTTTTCCCGGATCTGCTTCAGCCGGGCCAGGGCCTCCTCCTCGGTCTCGGTGTGGAAAATATGGCCGATGAACCGGGAGCGGCGCTCAATAAACTCTGCCGAGGCATCCCTGGTGGGGATCAGGTACTCCTTCATGAATCCCCCTCCACCGCAAAGCGGCGGTAGCGGCCGGCCAGCTCCGCATTGCAGAGGGTCACCAGCTTTACGCCCGCTGCGGTATACTCTGTGGAGAGAACCTGAGCCTGCTTGTGGAGGATCTCCAGCACACCGGCCTCGCTGTAGGGAAGCAGCAGAGTCAGCCTGTGGAGCTGACCGACCAGGATCTCCTCGATCCGCTGCAAAAGGGCCTCCATGCCCACGCCGTTTCTGGCGCAGACGGTGAGGTCATTCTCCCCTGCCGGGAGGTCGGATTTGTCTTCCAGCAAATCCGCCTTGTTATACAGCCGCAGAACGGGCACGCCGGGCTTGGCAAGCTGCTCAATAAGCCGATCCACCACGGCAATGTGGTTTTCCCGCTCCGGGTCGGAGGCATCGATCACATGGAGCAGCAGATCCGCATACTCCAGCTCCTCCAGAGTAGCCCGGAAAGCCTTGATCAGATGGTGGGGCAGCTTGGCGATAAAGCCAACCGTATCCGACAGCAAAATCTCCAGATGGTCGGAAACCTTGCGGCGCCGGGTGGTGGTATCCAGGGTATCGAATAAGCGGTTATTGGCAGGGATACCTGCGTCGGTGAGCTGATTTAAGAGAGTAGACTTACCGGCATTGGTATAGCCAACCAGGGCCACCACAGGGACGGCATTTTTCATTCTGCGCTCCCGCTGCACCCCTCTGACCTTGCGCACCTCCTCCAGCTCCCGGCAGAGACGGTCGATCCGCTCCCGGATATGGCGGCGGTCGGTCTCTAACTTGGTCTCACCGGGGCCACGGGTGCCGATACCACCGCCTAGACGGGACATGGAAGCACCCATGCCCGATAGCTTGGGCAAAAGATACTGGTACTGGGCCAGCTCCACCTGCAGGCGGCCCTCAGCGGTCTTGGCACGCTGGGCAAAAATATCCAGAATCAGGGCACTGCGGTCCAGCACCGTCACGCCTGTGATCTCCTCCAGGGCCCGGATCTGAGAGGGGGAAAGGTCATTATCAAAGATCACCAGATTGGCCTCGGTGTGCTGCAGCAGCTCACAGAGCTCCTGCGCCTTCCCCTCGCCGATAAAGCTGTGGGGGTCGGGGGTATGGCGGTTTTGCAGCAGCTTGGCAACACAAAAACCGCCGGCGGTCTCCAAAAGGGCCTCCAGCTCGTCTAAAGTCTCATAGGTGGCAGTTTCCTCCGGCTTGAAGCAATCGGCATTCAGGCCCACCAGCACCGCCTTCTCACATACATTGTGCTGTAATTCCATAGCATCTCCCAAAATTCGTCAGAAAAAATGAAAAAAGTCCGCACCGATAGCACGATGCAGACTTTTGTCATTTACTTCAGGCCGAACTTCTTATTGAAGCGGTCAACGCGTCCGCCGGTGTCAACCAGCTTCTGCTTGCCGGTATAGAAAGGGTGGCACTTGGAGCAAATTTCGACCTTGATGTCCTTCTTGGTGGAACCGGTCTCGATGATTTCACCACAAGCACAGCGGATCGTAGTCTGTTCGTACTTCGGATGGATACCTTCCTTCATGAGATTCACCTCTTTCTGCTTCATGTAAAAGGGCATTCTGCCCCCGTATTTTTTCAACGCCCAGATAATATACCACACTTCATTTCAGAATGCAAGTGTTTTTTTACAATTTTGCAAAAAAATGTGGTAAAATCGCCAAAAAGCTTAGTCGTTGGGCATTTCGTCCGGAGTGGCCACTTCGATGCCGAAGGAATTGGTCCAGAAACCGGGCTTGATATAGGTCTTGGCATACATACGGGGGGTCTGGGGGGTCAGGGTAAAGAGCAGGTCGTTGCACTTACGGGACATACCCACAGCAATGTGCAGATTGTAGGTGCCGTAAGGCAGGGGGAAGATCAGGCTCTCCTTGTTGCCGATGTGGCCGTAGGGCTGACCGTTAATATAGATGCCGAAGGAACCGGCAAAGCCATAGAAATTGCCCTTGCGGTAGAGCTGCAGCATGGCAGGCTGATTCACATAAAGAGGGTTACGGCACTTGGGGCACTGGGTGTCGTGGTAGGTATTGAGAACCTCACCGCACTGGGGGCACTTCAGACGATACTTGATAGCCATAGGATTTCTCTCCTTTTTTCAAAATACGGCTTTATTTTACAGCAAGTCCGGACTTTTGTCAATGAAAATCCGCAAGATAGCGGAGTCTTTCTTCCTGCAGAGGCGGCTGCGTCTCTCCGTCGGTAAAGAGACCGTAGAGCGCCTCGCAGCGCTGCTCCAGACGGGCATATGGGCAATGTGGGGCGGTTTCGTTGCCGTTGAGCAGCAGCAGATCGCTTTGCGCACGGAGCTGCCGCAGGAGCTTGCCGCCCTGCTCATTCATGGCAAGGACACGGACATAGGGCACCTGCTGCCGCATTTCCTCTTCGGAGATCCCCAGGAAAGCGCAGAGAAGCATTCGCATGATACGGGTATGGGTATATCGCTTGGATTTCACCGCAGCGAGAATCTCCGCTGTGGAATTTTCCTTGCGGCAGGCATGCATCAGCTTGCGCCAAAGTCCCTCAGAGCCAAAGGGCAGCTGTTCAAATTCTGCCTCCTCCATGGCACGGAGCCGTGCCAAAACCGCCCGTTCCCCTGCCATCAAGCTGTGTCGGACAGCAGCCTCTTGCAGTTCGCAGCAGTTCTTCGGCATATAGCCGCTCCAATTCTCCATTTCGCGAAGCATGGAAGCAGAAGGCGCTTCCGGCGCTGTCCCCTGATGATAGCTGCCATTGCGCTGCAGAGGCATCGCTTCCATGCTGATACCTCTGCGAAGGATGGCTTTGCAGTATTCCACAGCTAAAATATCATTGGGATTGGCAAGAATCTCTGCCTCGACTCCCAGCGCCTCAACTGCCTGCTGCCGTGCCGCAGGGAAGGACAGACCCTGTGCCAGCTTCTCACGGAGCATATGGGAGAATTCCTCCCGATCCAAAAGCGCTGCCAGCGCCATAAGCCGTTCCCCATCGCCACATTCGCTGCCAAAGCAGAGGCTGTCTATGAGCCCCAGACGCTGAAAGATCTCCACACCGCCGTCTGCAAAGCCATCCGCTGAACGCAGCGCATAGGTCACAGGCAGCTCCAGCACCAGATCTGCACCTCCCAGCACCGCAGCCTCTGCTCGGATCCCCTTGGAAATCACTGCCGGTTCCCCGCGCTGGACATAGTTTCCGCTCATAAGGCAGACGGCTGTCCCCTGCTCCTTTACAAAACGCAGCTGTCGGGCATGACCGTTGTGAAAGGGATTGTATTCACAGATGATGCCAATGTTTTTCACAAAAATTTTCCTCTTTTCCAAAATTAGCTCTTGCCACAATGCAATTTATATTATAGAATGAGAGTGTATGTGTAAATACTACCACAAAGCAGAAAAAAAGCAAATAAGAAATTTTACAGGAGTGATGCTATTATGAAAATTCTCGTGATCAACGCAGGCAGTTCCTCTCTGAAGTACCAGCTTATGAATCCCGATACAGGCGATGTTTTTGCAAAGGGCCTTTGCGAGCGTATCTCCATCGATGGCAGACTGACCCATAAGGTGCCCGATAAGGACATCAAGGTTGTCCGTGAGATCCCCATGCCTACCCATTCCGAGGCTATTCAGGCAGTTCTGGAGATCCTGCTGGATCCCGTCAACGGTGTTCTGAGCTCCATCGATGAGATCGATGCTGTGGGTCACCGTGTGCTGCACGGCGGTATGGAATTCGTGGATTCCTGCATCATCGACGAGGACTGCAAGGCCGCGATCCGCCGCTGCATTCCCCTGGGCCCCCTCCATAACCCCGCCAACCTCATGGGCATCGAGGCCTGCGAGGCCGTTATGCCCGGCAAGCCCCAAGTCGCCGTGTTCGACACTGCCTTCCACATGACCATGCCTCCCAAGGCTTACCGCTATGCCATCCCCACCAAGTATTATGAAGAGGACAGCCTCCGCCGCTACGGCTTCCACGGCACCAGCCACAAGTTCGTCGCCCGCCGTGCTGCCGAGCTCATGGGCAAGAAGGAATTCAAGATGGTCAACTGCCACCTGGGTAACGGCTCCTCCATGGCCGCCATCCTGGACGGCAAGTGCCAGGATACCACCATGGGCCTGTCCCCCCTGGCCGGTGTGCCCATGGGCACCCGCTCCGGCGATATCGACCCCTGCGTGGTGCAGTTCGTCTGCAATAAGTACGGCATGACCGTAGACCAGGCCCTGAATATGCTCAATAAGGAATCCGGCGTCAAGGCCATCTCCGGTGTCTCCTCCGACTTCCGTGATCTGGAAGACGGCGCTGCCCAGGGCAACGAGAACTGCAAGCTGGCTCTGGAGAAGTTCGCTTACGAGTGCGCCAAGTACGTGGGCGCCTACACCGCCGCTCTCAACGGTCTGGATATGCTGACCTTCACCGCAGGTGTGGGCGAAAATGGCCCCCTCACCCGTGCTGCCATCTGCAACTACCTGAGCTTCATGGGCGTGAAGCTGGATCCCGAGGCCAACAAGGTCCGTGGCAAGGAGTGCCTGATCTCCACCCCCGACTCCGCTGTTCAGGTTTGGGTCATCCCCACCAACGAAGAGCTGATGATCGCCCAGGATACCGCCGCTCTGTGCGAAAAGTAAGATAATCCTGGAATCGGAGACTGCTACAGTCTCCGATTCTTCTAAAATAGAGCTGTTTAATCTCATTAGCCGGAACAGCATCGTCTCTGGAAGCTGTCGCTGCTTCTATTGACCAACAGATCCCCCCGCCCACTGCGGCGGGGGAATTTTCTAAACAAAAGGAGTTTTCATTATGACCGTATCCCAACGTTTCTTAAACTACGTCTCTTTTGACACCCAATCCGATGACCGCAGCGAAAGCTGCCCCTCCACCCCCAAGCAGAAGCTGCTGGGCGCTTACCTGGTGGAGGAGATGCAGTCCATGGGCATTGCCGATGCCTATATAGACGAAAATGGCTATGTTTACGGCACGGTGAAGGGAACTGAAGCCGCTCCCGTCATCGGCCTCATTGCCCATATGGATACCGCCCCCGACTGCTCCGGCGAGAACGTCAAGGCTCGCATTGTGGAGTACACCGGGGAGGATGTGCTTCTGAACGAGGAGAAGGGCATCTGGCTCAGTGCAGCTGACTACCCTGCCCTGAAGCACCATGTGGGCAAGCATCTCATCGTTACTGACGGCACCACCCTCTTGGGTGCCGACGACAAGGCAGGTATTGCCGAGATCCTCACAGCAGCCCAGGAGCTTATGGCAGAGGGCGGCGAGTATGCCACCCTGCGCATCGGCTTCACCCCTGATGAAGAGATCGGCCGCGGCGCAGACCGCTTCAACCTGAAGGACTTCGGTGCAGACTACGCCTACACCGTTGACGGCGGCAGCCTGGGCGAGCTGGAATACGAGAACTTTAACGCAGCCTCTGCCCTGGTCACCGTCCATGGCCGCAATGTCCACCCCGGCAGCGCCAAGAATATTATGATCAACTCTCAGCACATCGCCATGGAGTTCCACAGCCTGCTGCCGGTTCAGGGAAGACCCGAGTATACCGAGGGCTACGAGGGCTTCTCCCATCTGTGCGAGATGCACGGTGAAGTGGAAAAGAGCACCCTGGAATATATCATCCGGGATCACAATATGGATAAATTCCTTGCCCGAAAGGCAGATTTTGAGAACATCTGCGCCTTCCTCAACAAAAAATACGGCGAAGGTACTGTGGAGCTGCAGCTGAAGGACAGCTACTACAACATGAAAGGCAAGATCGAGCCGGTGATGCATATCATCGATGCTGCCAAGAAGGCCATGGCAGATGCCGGAGTGACCCCCAAGGAGGTTCCCATCCGTGGCGGTACCGATGGCGCACGGCTCTCCTATGAAGGACTTCCCTGCCCCAATCTCTTCACCGGCGGCGAGAACTTCCACGGGCGCTTTGAGTATATCCCCGTGGAGGATATGGAGGCCTCTGTCCGGGTGCTGAAGAATATTCTGAGAAATGCGGTGAACTAAATGACAGGCAAGGATTATCAGGAAAAGGCCATGTTCTTCCGCAATCCGGAGATGACAAAGGAGAATGGCCTGATCAACAGCGTCATGGGGCTCTGCGGCGAGGCCGGAGAGGCCATTGACCATGTAAAGAAGGTACGCTTCCACGGCCACGAGCTAAACCGGGACTACCTGGCAAAGGAACTGGGAGATATCGCCTGGTACCTGGCTGAGGCCGCCTGGGCCCTGGATCTGAGCCTGGACGAAATTTTTGAAATGAACATTCAAAAGCTCTCCAGCCGCTACCCTGAGGGCTTCTCCATTGAGCGCTCCATCCATCGGACTGAATAAGAAAATAGAAGCAATAAACATAAATAGCCGCTGCCCAATTAAGCTTGGGCAGCGGCTTTGCTCTTTATGTAAGTCTTCCGATGATCTCCCGGGCGATGTTGCCCCGGGTGATGCAGCGATCCATGGCCTGCTTTTCGATGTAGCGGTGGGCCTCTTTTTCCGAGAGCTTTTCCTTCTCCATCAGGAGACACTTGGCACGGCTCACCAGGCGAAGCTCAGTGGTTTTCTCCTCTGCCTTGGCGGTGAGATTGGCAAACTGGCGCAGCCTTGCTCTGGCCGCAGCCATCCAGCGCAGCGCCTGAAGGATCATCTGGCCCGTAGTGGGCTTGGACAGGCTGAAGAGCCCCTCTGCCGTCCGCTCATCGGACTTCTCCTCGCAGACCGAGGGCTTCTCCAGGATCAGGGCAACGCAGTCCCGTCCCCTGCCAATATCAGCGGCCAGCTCTGTGCCGTAGCCATCGGGCAGCGGAGTATTAATGATCACAAAATCATAAACATGGCGCTGCAGCGCCTGCCTGGCCTGTGCCAGGGTCAGAGCTGTGTCCGGAGGGTCATACTGGTTAGGAGGCAGCAGGCCACGGATCTCATTGTTGAACTTCTCCGAGGCAGAAACCACCAGCACACGATAGCAGCTTTGTCCGAACAGCATGTACGTCACTCCTTCCCCAAAAATCAGGAAAACTGAATACATCGGTCAACAGCTATAGTATACCCCAAATGGATTATTTTGTCAATCTGCACAAATCAAAAAAATATTTTTGTGCAAAGTGTTGACTTTTCCTTTTGGGTAGTGTATAATACCCCCGTGCAAAGGCAATGGCGTCTTTGGGCTTAGGCTCATTTACGCCATTGCCTTTTTTATATATATTCAAATACGACAATCTGGCCTTATTTAAGGCAAATCTCAATTAGGAGGTAAATAAAATGAGAGTTCCCATTGAACTGAACACCGGAAAGGAAGTTGAGGCTTTCACCAAGCTGGTGCAGACCGTCGACGTGGATGTACGTCTGGTTGGCAAGGATGAAAACGGCAAACCCTGGGAGATGTCCGCAAAGTCCCTGTTCTGCTCCCTGGTGCTGGCCGCCCGTGTGCAGCACAGAAAGCACACCGCCCACGACCTGGACTGGAATACCCTGTACTGCGTGTGTGAGAAGGACATCTACTCCCTGATCAAGGACTTCATCCGTGGCTCCGAGCTGGAAAACGATCTGGTGGGCAATGTGCTGTCCGATTTCTGATTCAACTGAAAAACAACCCTTGGTTTCTTGACAAGACCTGAGACCGATTGTATAATCGGTCTTGACAGAAAGGGTGTGGGGCATATGCTTCTGTTTTCCTCTTCCGCCTCACTCCCCTGTCTGTGGTCTGTCAGAAACCCCGGCGGCACAGGCAGAGGTCTGTGCCGCTTTTCTTATCTAAGGAGAACGATATGGAAGTTAGAGAATTGCTCAATGCGCTGGCCGTTGCCGAGCGGCTGAAGGATACCACCCGCCATTGCTATACCGCCGGAGGCCGCCATGAGAGCGTGGCGGAGCACAGCTGGATGCTGACGGTCATGGCCTTCTTTCTGAAGGAGGAATTTCCTGAGGCAGATATGGACAAGGTGATCCGGATGTGCATCATCCATGACCTGGGCGAGTGCTTCACCGGGGATATCCCCACCTTCGCAAAAGGTGAAACAGAGGAGGCTACGGAAGAGCGGCTGCTCAACGAGTGGGTGGAGTCCCTGCCGGGCAGCGTATCTGCCGAGATGAAAGGGCTTTACCGGGAGATGGCCGCTCTTGAGACCACAGAGGCCAAGCTTTACAAGGCTCTGGACAATTTGGAGGCGGTGATCCAGCACAATCACTCGGATCTGAGCACCTGGATCCCCAAGGAATACAGCCTGAACCTGACCTACGGCAACGATAAGGTGGCCTTCTCCCCCTACCTGACAGAGCTGAGAAAAGCGATTCGGGAAGACACAGAGGAGAAAATCAAGGCAGGAAGGCAATAGAAAGCTAAGCTTCGGTCAATGAGGAATGAATATTACCGCAAACGGGAATTTGCCGGTCTGTTTAGAAACTAATGGCCAATAGCGAAGGTATGCCTCCGGCACGGATTTGGATTATTTCGTCCGTCAAGCAGAAATTTGTCGAACAGTTGGATGTAGCCAAACCCGCCCGTATCGGGAGGAATTTCAGGCTATGAGTAAGGTATCAAATTATGAACTGTCATTGCGAGGCCACCTGCGGCCGTGGCAATCCGTATCACTAAAAACCTCTGTTTTATATCAAATTCCCATATAATCGAAACATTTAGGGGAACGGATTCCCACGTCGGGCTTACGCCCTCCTCGGAATGACATGGCTTTTCGGTAGCCTGTTCCTCTATTGAAAAGGTGGATTTAGACT
>JAFQCY010000034.1 GCA_017399355.1 Oscillospiraceae bacterium | reverse complement strand
TTCTGGCCGCCGGAGACATTTCTGCCGCTTTGGGCGATCAGATGCCCGGTCTTCGCTTCCAGCTTTTCCACGAACTCCGTGGCGCAGGCCAGATCCAGCGCCCGATCCACATCTGCCTCATGGATTTCTTTGCTGCACTTGCCGAAGGAGACATTCTCCGCAATGGTGCCGGAGAAGAGAACGGCCTTCTGAGTCACATAGCCCAGGCGATCATAGAGGGCTTCAAAGCTATAGTCCTTAACATCTACCCCGTCCACCAGAACCTGACCGGCCGTGGCATCGTAAAACCGTGCGATCAAGCTGATCAGGGTCGTCTTGCCGCTGCCCGTTGCACCGATAATCGCAAGGGTCTGCCCCTTCTCAATGCGGAAACTGAGATCCGTCAGCTCATCCTCTGCTGCATCGGGATAGCGGAAGGATACATTCCGGAACTCCACCGTTCCGACCTCCGGAGCCCGATGGGTGCTGCCTTCTTCTATGGCAGGCTTTGTATGCAGCACCTCATTGATACGCTCGGCAGAGACCTGAGCAGCCGGCAGGAACATAAAGATCATGATCAGCATCATGAAGGACATCACAACGTAAGTCGCATAGGTGCTGAATACCACCACATTGCTGAACATCAGCAATCTCCCCTGGGGATCGGCAGCGGGGATCTGATTGATGAGCGCAGCACCCAGCCAAAAAATGACCAGGGACAGCCCGGTCATCCCCAGAGACATCAGCGGCTGCATCAGGGCAAACATTCTCTGGTTAAAGAGCTGCGTTTTCATGGTCTTGGTATTGACCTCGTTAAACTTCCGATTCTGGAAGTCCTCGGCATTAAAGGCATGAACCACGTTGATCCCGGTCAGATTCTCCCGGGTTACCTGATTGATCTTATCCGTAAGCTTCTGTACGATCCGGATCCTGGGAAGCACGATCATAAAGATCGAGCCCACAGAGAGACAGATCCCCAGGACAAAGCCTGCCGTCACCACAGAAAGCTCCCAGCTCTTGTCCAGGATCTTCATAATCGCCCAAACCGCCATAACAGGAGACTTGATCATGGCTTGTAAACCCAAACCGATGACCATCTGCACCTGGGTAACATCATTACCCGTACGAGTGATCAGACTCGGCACGGAGAATCCAAGCATCTCCTGCTGACCCAGTCCCATAATGTGGCGGAAGAGTGCACCACGCACGCTGAAGGCAAAGCCCGAAGCCGCTCTGGCACACAGGTAGCCGCAGGAAATGCTCAGCACTGCGCTGAAAATAACGCAGATCAGCATCCGGATGCCGGTCTCCCAAATCTGAGACATCTGCGTTCCCGGCGTATTGATCAGCAGGGTTAATTCGCTCATATAGTCCGGCAAAAGCAGCTCCAAATAGATCTGCCCCAGAACAAAAACGGCGCAGATCAAGCACATGATCACTTCTCGCCTGCGCATATATCGCAATAGTTTCAGCATACTTCGCTTTCTCCTTTTCGGCTGATTTTCTCTGCATTTTGCCCGATTGAAGTCAGAATATCGCATAGGACTTCCAGTTTCTCCGGGCTGATCCCTTGCTTCAGGTCATCGCAGAAGCTCTGCTCCATTGCTCTGCCGCTCTTCACCACGGGCTGTGCCTTGTCTGTCAGGCAGAGGCGAACCTTTCTGCGGTCGCCGGGCATCGGCTCTCTGGTCAGGTAGCCATGATCTACCAAGCGGTTGACGTGTACCGAAATAACATTGGCCTTCAGCTTCAGAAGATCTGAAATATCCTTTGCCGTCTGCTGCTCCGGGTGATTGGCCAGGAACATCAGAATATGGAAGGAAGGAGCGGCCAGTTGGTAGTTCTCTAAAACAGCGGCGCAGCGCTGCATATAGGCATTGGAAATACACTGCATCAGCGTGAGGATTTTCTTTGTCTTCATTTCGTCCTCCTAAATACTTCATTTTTGAACTGTTCCGAATTATACTATTTATATACCACTATGTCAACGGTTATCATATGGATATTTTGTGAAATTATTATGACCGTTAAACATAGCAAATCCCCGACCATCCGGAGGGGGATGATCGGGGATCCGCTACAGAAAAAAGAGAGAGGGAAAAAAGAAAGGTAAACAAAAATGTTTCCTGTAAGGGGGTGAGAGGAGAAGGTCACCGGCTCCTTACACCTGCAGTATATACGACAAAAATGACTAAAATATGAACGATATAAGAACATTTGCAAAAAATTATGATAAGGATGGAAAAATCTGTTCAAAGATGATATAATGCAGTTACACTTTCAGAAGGAGACTTTTTTATGCTGATCTCTTTTTTTCTGTGGATCGCTGCGATCTTTGCAGCCCTGATCCTTATGATGCTGGTGAAGCCCAGGGTAACCAGAACTACGATCTTGATCTCCGGCTTATTTACCATTGCCTGCGGTTCCTTTTTCTATGGCTATGGCTATGTCTATACCGCGGAAAGCGGAGCTCTTGCTGCCATTAAAACAGTTTTCTCCGTAATCCGTATTTTCTTCGGCGGTAATTCCTATGAAGATATTTCTTCCGCCCCCATCTTCTCCTATACCTCTGTCCAGTTTCTGTTCTGGCTGCTGCACTTTACCGGCACCTTCAGCACAGCCGCTGCAGCACTTTCCACCTTTGGCAAGAGCGCACTCCGCCGTCTTCGCCTGAAATTCAAAACCAATGAAGAGCTGTCCGTGATCTATGGAATCCGTAACGAAACCATCGACTTCGGAAAAAAGCTTGCCCGGCATACCGGCGGTAACGTGGTATTTGTTGGCACAGGGGCTGATCAGATCACCGTGGACGGCCTGCAGGAGCCCAGCTGCCACATTCGAGCCGATGGCCCTGCTTCCGAAGGCAGCAGCGCCTTCCTGCGGAGCATCGGTATGAGACGCGGACAGAGAAAGCTCCATCTTTACTGCCTTACCGATGACCTGGTTGATAACCGGCTCTATGCTGCCAAGCTCCTGAGCGCCCTGCAGGAGCTTGGGGTTCATAGCGAGCAGACTGCGCTTACGCTGCAAACCTCGGAGCAGCTGACGGTCAATACCCTTCAAGCCTCAGAAGATCGCTACGGCTTTGGCTCTGTGGATCTTCTGGATGCACCCGAGCTTGCGGCCCGTATGCTGATGCTCCGTTTTCCGCCTTATGAACTGCTCTCTTTTGATAAGCAGGGCAGGACCCGGGATATGCTGCATTGCGCCATCATCGGCTTCGGAGAAGTCGGGCAAGCTGTTCTCAGGAGTTTGGTCATGAACGGACAGTTTGAAGGCGGTAGCTTCCGGGCAGATGTTTTTGACCCCAATTATACCAGACGCATGGGCAAGCTAAAGGTTCTTTCTCCCGCACTGACAGATGCCTATGATATCCGCTTCCACGAGTCTGACGGACGTGGAACTATGTTCTATGAGTTCCTTGCCCGGGAGGGAGAAACGCTGAACTATCTGGTCCTGTGTACCGGCTCCGAACGCATCAACAATGTAATTGCCCGTGAGCTGCTTCCCTGTATGCAGCGCCTGAATATCCGTGCAAGGCTTTGCCTGTGCGACCGGGAAACCGTCAGCTCCATCATTGGGAATAACTCCGTAGAAAAATACGCCCTGTATGATCCGGCCGTATTGACCACAGAGGCTCTGGATCGGCGGGCTATGATGCTGAACTATGGCTATTGCGGTAACACCACACGTTCGCCTCGTGAGGAGTGGGAGCGCTGTGATTACTTCAGCCGAGTCAGCAGCCGGGCTTCTGCAGATTTTGCGGAGGCGATGGCTCATATGGCAGGGCTCGATCCGAAGCAGCCAAATCCGAACTGGAAGCCGGAAGCAGAGCTTCTGGAAAACCTTGCAAAAACGGAGCATTTACGCTGGTGTGCCTTCCACTATGCAATGGGCTTTACACCTATGCCGGAGGAGGAGTTTGATGCACGCTGCAGGCAGTTTACCCGTGAAAAACAGGAAACCGGCACAGGAAAGATCCGGGTCGGCAAGGATTTGCTGCAGCGCCGCCATGCATGTCTCATTCCCTGGGAGAAGCTGGATGCTCTCTCTCAAAAGGAGCGGGCCGCAACGGGCAGAAGCGTGGATTATAAGCAGCTGGATCGAAATAACGTGCTTGCACTGCCTGTATTATTAGAGACACAGAAAGGATGATCCCATGGAACGGTACGATGCCTTTATTTCCTATCGCCACAGTCCCTTGGATATCAAAGTTGCTGCAGAAATCCAAAAGCAGCTGGAGCGCTTTCACATCCCCGCAGCAATTCAGAAAGCAAGTGGGAAGAAAAAGATATCCCGTATTTTTCGGGATAAGGAGGAGCTTTCCCTGACCGATGATCTAAATGAAACCATACAGGAAGCCTTGACCCACTCCGAATTTCTCATTGTGATCTGTTCTCCGGCTATGAAGGAATCTTTCTGGGTTCAAAAGGAGATCGAATACTTCTTAAAAACCCATAGTAAGCGGCAGATCCTCACGGTAATCGCCGAGGGAGAACCTGCCGATGTGCTGCCGGAGCTTTTGACCTACGAAGAGATGGAGCTTCCGGACGAAAAAGGGAAGCCGGAAACCGTCCGAGTTCCCGTGGAACCGCTTTCCTGCGACTATCGTATGCCCTTCCGCAAGGCCAGGAAAGAGGAGCTGCCCCGCTTGGCGGCTCCGATCATCGGCTGTAGCTATGATGATCTTCGCCGCAGGCAGCGGCAGTACCGTATGCGGCGGCTCTCGGCAGCTTTTTCCGCTGCAGCTCTGCTACTGGCCTTCCTTTCCGTATATTTCGCCTGGAGTGCCAGCCAGATCCGTGGGAATCTGAACAAGGCCCTGATCAACCAATCGGAGTATCTCGCCTCCGAGTCCCGCTCTCTTCTTACCGGCGGCGACCGGCTCAGTGCCATTATGCTTGCGCTTCACGCCCTGCCGCAAAACGACAATGACCGTCCGGTCGTGCCCTCTGCCATAAACGCACTTTCTCAATCCACCTATGCCTATGTCTCTCCCGGAAATGAGAAGATCAGCCTGGATTATTTGATCACACCGGGCGGTACGGTCAGCGATTTCCGCATGGATGATTCCGAGACTTGCCTGGTTTTCCAATATGACTCTTACCACATCGCTGTCTGGGACATTGCGGAAAGTCGTATGCGCTTCTCCACTCGGCTCTCTGCAGATATCAATCAAATCGACTTTTCTGCTTCGGATCGACTGCTTGTTTTGACCGAAAGCGATTTGAGGTGCTTAAGCCCTGCTGATGGCAGCCTGATTTGGGAATACAGCTCCGAAAGCGGATGGCTGTTTGACCGGTTCTGTCTTGCGCCGGAGGGACAGATCGCACTTTATGGCCTGGATGATCATCTCCTTTTGATTGAGGATGAAACCGGCACACCCTCTGATTTG
>JAFQCY010000033.1 GCA_017399355.1 Oscillospiraceae bacterium | reverse complement strand
TTCCGCTCATGCTCGCCGTAGAAGGAGGAGTCCTCATAGGGAGATGCGGGGGTGATGATACCGGCTTCCAGTGCGGGAGCATAGACGGACAGGGGCTTGATAGAGGAGCCGGTGGGCAGCTTACTCTGGGTAGCACGGTTCAGAGACAGAGAGCCGGTCTTCTCACCTACACCGCCGCTCATGGCTACGATGTCGCCGGTGAGGTTGTCGATGATGACCGTAGCCGCCTGAAGCTGCTGAATACTGACGGTGTTGGGCACATTGTCGGGGTCTTCATAGACCGCATCCACCAGGGCCTGGATCTCCGGGTCGATGGTGGCGTAGATCTTGTAGCCGCCGGTGAGCAGCTTCTGCACGGCAGCCTGCTCGCTGAGGTCATAGGTCTCGCAGAGATCGTTGATCACATCACGGTAGACCGTGTCTTCAAAATAGCTGTAGGCGGTGTTGGAATCCACTTCGTAATTCTGCTCGCCGCAGTTGGGGCAGAAGTAGCAGTCATCTTCCCGCTCATCGTAGTCCCCACGGACACCTTCAAAGCCGCAGCTTGCGCAGAGGTAGGTGTCTTCGTCATAAAGACCGTTGCGGAAGACCATCTCCTGCTCCTTGGCAGACTCGTAGGCTGCCTCGGTTTCAAAGTAGCCCTGGGCATTCATCTCCGAGAGGATGGTCAATTGGCGCTTGCGGTTGAATTCGGGATAGATATAGGGGTCATAGAGAGAGGGGTTATTGGTGATGCCGATGATACAGGCGCATTCTGCCGGGGTCAGCTCGTACACATCCTTGGCAAAGTAGACCTCCGCTGCGCTCTGCACGCCGTAGCAGCCCTCGCCCAGGTAGATGGTGTTCAGGTACCACTCCAGGATCTCTTCTTTGGTATAGCGCTCCTCCACAGCCAGGGCCCGGAAGATCTCCTGCACCTTGCGGTTGATGGTCACATCATCCTCTTTGGACAGGTTTTTGATCAGCTGCTGGGTGATGGTGGATGCGCCGTAGGAGGCATCGCCTCCCACAAAGTTGCCCACGGCGGATACGGTTCGGATCCAGTCCACGCCGTCATGCTCACGGAAGCGCTTGTCCTCAATGGCGATGGCAGCGTTGATCATATCCTCGGGGATCTCGGCATAGCTGACCCAGATGCGGTTCTCTGTGGCATACAGCTGCTGCAGCTCTTTATATTCGCCGGTCTCACGATCCTGGTAGTAGATGATGGAGGACTGGGCTAAGGAGATATTGTCCAGCTCCAGATTATCGGCATATTCGTAAGCCTTGGGGATAACGTCGCTCTTCAGGTACTGGGAGAATTCCGTCATGAAAATCGTGCCGGCGATGATGCCGATCAGGGCAAAGGTTCCGGTAATGACCATAGCCCAGAGTAAAACCTTGCCCAGAATATGCAGGAAGACCCGGGTGATACGCCAGGCAATATGGGGCTTCTTGGCCGGGGTCTGCGAATGATCTGCCATAAGAGATTCCTCACTTTCGTAAGCAGCTTTTCTATCCGATCCGATCTGCGGGGCAGACGGTTGACATAGTGTCCCTATCTTTATAATTATATCACGTCTGTCAACCGGATATGAAAGCTTTTTTTATTGGATATTTTTGTGTTTTCGGGGGAGAATAGGAAAATGATCCGGATGGGAATTGGATTTTTACGGGTGTGATGGGAAAGCCCCCTTTTTGGGGGCTGCAATGGAAAAAGGAAAATTTTTCCTAAGGAGAAAATGCGCCCCTTTTCCTCTTGATTTTCTCGGAAGAAGCGGTTAAAATAGAATCAGAAAGAGCCACGGAGGATTTGCTATGGATCAGGATAACGGCGCAGAGATCATCTCCATTACCGATGAAGACGGTGTAGAATACGAGCTGGAGGTTCTTGCCACAGTTCACTACCGGGGTGCGGAGTACCTGGCCCTGACCCCTGCGGATGCAGCGGATGAGGAGCAGGAGCTGGAGGTCAGTATCCTGAAGTCCGTAGAGGAGGATGGTGAGCCCCTCCTGATCGCCGTGGAGGATGAGCAGGAGCTGGAGGAGGTTTATGACCTTCTGATGGAGCAGCTCTTTGAGGACGAAGAGGAGTAAACCTGCCTCTTTGACGGATGGTATTGTAAAAAGTTCCCTGCCGGGTGCGTGATAGCCCCCTTTAAACCCACATCAAATTTAAGGGATGTCGGACTTCCGTTTCGGCGTGCAGGCCTCCCGTTCCGGCTTTGACCGTGAATGGACGTTGGAAGCAGAAAAGACACGGAGAGACAACCCACCTGCCCTTTCGTGCAGGTTATAAACGGGGTTACACGGCCACGGTGGGGTCTTCCAAAAGTCGGATCTCGGATGAGTTCCGGCTTTTTTTCGTGGATTCCGCCCGGCGCACCGGCGGTAAATGACATTTTACTCCTTGAAATCGCCGGAATTGTGAAATATTTCGAAATTTTTTTATGATTTTACACTTTTTACTTGCAAGAATGAGAAAATCAAAGTATAATGTCTAATGCTGTGAATTCGGACACAGAGCCGAATATTTCCCACGAATGAGAGGTAATAACAAATGAGCGCATCCCGTGAAAGAAAAAAGCGTCTGGCTGAGGGTAAGGAGCCCGTAGTCGAGACCAAGGAAACCAAGAAGAAGATCTCCGAAGGCTGGATCTTTGCGATCTCCATCGTCCTGGTGCTTGCTCTGGTATTCGGCGGCATTTTCGCCTACAATGCCTGGCAGCGCAACCGCACCGTCCTCACCGTCGGTGAGCATGAGATCGATGCCAAGGAGTTTAACTACTTCTACAATGCAACGGCTACCAATTTCTTCAACTATTCTTCCTACCTGGGCATTGATACCACCATCCCCCTGGACAAGCAGGAAGTGACCGAGAGCAATTCCACCATGCTGGGCCTGGTGCTGGATACCGGCTGCCTGTCTGGTATCACTCCCGTTGATGGCAGCTATGGTGTGACCCTGGCTCAGGTTGTGGCTGATAATGCCAAGAAGATGGCCATCGAGGCCTATGCCATCTATGACGCAGCGGTTGCTGCGGGCTTTGCCATGGACGAAGAGTGCCTGGGCGAGGTCGAGAACGAGATGAGCAATCTCGAGATGTATGCCGGCATGTACGGCTACAGCGATGTAGACGAGCTGCTGGAGCACACCTATGGCAAGGGCTGCACCGAGGAGACCTATCGCCAGTATCTGGAAGTCGTCCATGTTGCCCAGCATTATCCCAATGAGATCCAGTATTCCGATGCTGAGATCGCTGCCCGCTATGACGAAGATCCTCAGACCTTCGATGTCGCTACCCTCTATGTCTACAGCACCAATGCTTCTGACTATGTAGAGGCTGCGGAAGACGGCACCAAGCCCGTTTCCGGCGAGGCAGAGGAAGCCGAAGCCAAGGCCGCTGCCGAGGCTATGGCCAATGAGTTTGACCTGGAGACCAAGAAGGGCAAGGTCACCTTCTACACCGACTACACCTATGCCCAGGTCAAGAACCTCTGCGGCGAAGAGGCTGCTGAGTGGCTCTTCGGCGAGGCCAGCACCGATGGCACCTTCATCAAGCTGTTCAATAACAATGACTCCTACTATGTCCTGAAGCTCCTGGACAAGGAAGCCTACAATACCACCAATTTGCTGCAGATCTTCATCGCTGAGGATGCTGAGGATCAGGAACCGGAAGCCGGCAAGCTGTCTGCAGCGCAGAAGCTGGATATTATCTCCGCTGTTCTCCAGGCCAATGGTACCAAGGAGAAGTTCCTGGCTATGGCTGAGCAGTATTCCTCCGAGGATGTGGAGACCGAGGTCAATGGCCTGAGCCGTGCCGATATGAACGGTGTTTCCGAAGAAGCTTGCCTCTGGGCCTGCATCGAAGACCGTGCCGAGGGCGATTGGGAGAGCTTCAAGGTAGACGGCGGCTACATCCTCCTGATGTATGTGGGTGAGGGCGACAGCTACCTGGACGGTGTTGTCAATAACCGCCTGATCACCGAGTGGATCACCGAGATCACCGATGCTGCCGAGGCTGCCTGCGGCTACGACGAAGATGCCGCCATGGGCGCCAACGTAGGCCTGGTCTACAACCAGCCCGAAACCTAAAATCATAACGGCTGCTGCCTGAGGCAGCAGCCGTTTTCCGTCCCGGAGGGTAATTCTATGAATGAGATCTATATTCGCCAGCAGATGCTGCTGGGGGAGGAAGCAATGGAAAAGCTGCGCCGTGCCCATGTGATCGTCTTTGGCATCGGCGGCGTGGGCAGCTATGTGGCAGAGGGCCTTGCAAGAGGCGGCGTTGGCCAGCTGACCCTGGTGGACAATGATACGGTGGGTGTCACCAATATCAACCGCCAGCTCTGCGCCCTGCACTCTACCCTGGGGCAGTATAAGAGCGATGTCATGGCCAAGCGCATCCTGGATATCGACCCGGACTGCAAGGTGCGCTCTCTGCCGCTATTGTACAACGAGGCGTCCAAGGCGCAGTTCTTTGACCGGGACTATGACTATATCGTCGATGCCATCGACCTGGTCTCCTGCAAGCTGAGCCTGATCATGACCGCCCGGGAGCGCAATATCCCCATCATCAGCGCCATGGGCACCGGCAACAAGCTGGATCCCACCGCCTTCCGCATTACCC
>JAFQCY010000032.1 GCA_017399355.1 Oscillospiraceae bacterium | reverse complement strand
GCCCCTCCTGTCTATGAGGCGAAGCCCATACAGACCGCTACCGTCGGCGGCAGAGTGATGGCCGGGCTCTCCAAGGGCTTCGGCATTACCGCTCTGGTTTTCAGCATCATAGCGTCCATTTTCCTTGCGGGCAGCGATGACGATCTGTTTCCGCTGCTTTTGCTGACCGCTCTGTTTGCTGTACCGGCGCTGCTTCTGGGCATCTTCGCCCGAAAGAAGGGTGAGCAGGCCATGAAGGGTATGGTCTTCGGCATCATCGGCTGCAGTGTCTGTCTGGTGCTGCTGCTGGCGATCCTTGCTACATTATAACGATTCTGAAAGGAGATTCTATTATGACTTTCTGTGTCAATTGCGGTCGGGAAATTCCCGATGACTATTCCTTCTGCCCCAATTGCGGCACCAGGCGCTTTGTGGAGCCGGAGCAGCCTGCAGCCCCCCAAGCCCCTGCTACGCCCAAGACCACAGGCCGTGTCCGTGGGTTCGGCATCGCCTCCATGGCGGTTGGCATCGAGGGTATGGTGCTGGGGATCTTCTTCAGCTTCTATGCGCTGATGGGCCTTATGGCCTCTCTTGCCACTGATGATGTCCCGGTCGGAGAGGTGTTCGGCGCTGTTGCCATGATCATCTCTCTGATCGGCCTTGCCTCCGGCATTGTGGCCTCCATCCTCTCCAGAAAGGCTCTGGCTGAGAAACCGGATTTCCGCTTCGCCGTCCTGGGCAAGGGCTTCGGCCTGGCTGCCACCATTGTCTCCGGTGTGGCGATCCTCATCGGCCTTATGGCATTGGTTTTCTGATCACAAATCATAAAAAATTGCCTGCTGCAGGACTTCCTTGCAGCAGGCTTTTTTGTTTTTAGTTTTCCAGAGCGCTGAGCTTGTCCACTCTGCGCTGGTGGCGGCCGCCTTCGAATTCGGTGTCCAGCCAGGTGTCCACGATCTGCAGGGCCAGCATGGGGCCGACCACGGCAGCGCCCAGGGCCATCATGTTGGTATCGTTGTGCTGGCGGGTCATACGGGCAGACATCAGGTCGCTGAGCAGGGCGCAGCGGATGCCCTTGACCTTGTTGGCGGCAATGGAGATGCCGATGCCGGTGGTGCAGATGACGATGCCTCTGTCGCAGTCGCCATTGGCAACGGCACGGGCGGCGGCTGCACCGAAATCGGGGTAGTCGCAGCTGTCGGTGGTGTAGGTGCCGCAGTCCAGGATCTCAAAGCCACGTTTCTCCAGGTGGGCCTTGATCTTCTCTTTTAATTCCAGTCCGCCGTGGTCACAGCCTAAAGCAAGTTTCATCGTTATTCCTCCAAATCGTTAATGTAGGATCATGCAGATCACGTTTAGCGTCATCAGCAGGCAGGCGCTGAGTACGGCAAAGCCCTGCTTCTCCCGCTGGCAGAAGTAGCTCCAAAGCTTGCCCAGAATCAGCAGCATGGGGATGCCCATCAGGTATATGCCGCTGGCCAGCCACAGAATGGGGAAGGCAAGCAGCAGCACCAGCAGCAGAAGAGCGCTGCTGTCCTTCTCCCGGAACAGGCGATGCAGCATGGGAATGCAGGCTGCGCTGCCCAATACCAGCAGGAAGGTCTCGTAGACTACCAGGTAAGACAGGAAGGACTCCCGTCTGGTCAGCAGGTGGTAGATCTTGGTCTTCAGCACTGGGATCATCTGCTGATAGAAGGCGAAGGTGCGCATGGCGGTGAGGATGCCGCCCTTGGCTCTGCCGGACATATGGGCATACAGCATCCACAGAGCCAGGCAGCCTGCCGGGATCAGGAGCAGCATGGTCACCAGGCTGAGGATCAGCCTGCTCAGGCGCTTTTTGGGGTCGCCACCCCGGAACCGAAGGATCAGCACCACAAAATAGCCTGCTACATACAGGGGGCTCAGCCAGGCGCATTCCCAGCAGGTCAGCAGACACAGGGCATAGACACCCAGGCTCAGCACCAGCCAGATCCCCCGCAGGATGCCGCCCTCGTAGGAGCAGCCCATCCAGCAAAGGAAGAGCAGCAGGCTCAGGGCCAGCAGGGCGGCGGTGTCGTTATTATGGTTCTGAACCAGCGCGCCCACCACCGCAGCGCAAATGGCGGGGAGAGGCCTGCCGGAGAGCAGCCGGATCATGAAGAAAATACACAGGGCAAAGATCACGCACAGGGAGATCCGCTGGAGGAAGAGATACCTTGCAGAGAGCAGGATCGCCATGGCATTGGGCCTTTCATGCAGGCGCAGGTAGAAGAAAAGGTAGCAAAAGCGCAGGCAGGCTGCGAAGAGCATCACCAGAAAGGCCCAGATCACGTCTGCCCCGCCCAGCCGGTGCAGGCGCAGGGGACCGAAGTGCTTGGGATCTACCTTTTCCATCCACTCCGTTGTCCCCCTGCGGGGACGGGCGGCCCGGAAGTATTGGAAAACGGAGAGGAGCGAGAAAACAACGCTGATCAGCAGCAGGCAGAGCAGCAGCGGATCGGCCAGGATCGATTTCAAAACACGGAGCAATTCCATAGGGATACCTCCCTTTTTCTATCTCAGTTTATACTATCATAGTTCAAATGCCTGCGCAAGGCTTTTTTCCGGAAAGTTTAACCCTGCACCGGGCGCAGCTTCCTCTCTGCAAGGAAAAGCAGCAGCATACCCACGGCGGAGACACCGGAGCAGATGAGCATCATGGCCTCGATGCCGCAGGCATCGATCAGGGTACCGCCGGAGAAGTTGGCCATGAGGCTTCCCAGGGTGTTGGTGATGCCCAGATAGGTCTGCCCCTTGACCACGTTTCGCTGATCGATGACCTGTCCCACATAGATCACCGAGCTGACCGTCAGCAGGGCATAGCCCAGCATCTGGCAGAGCTGGGCAGCATAGAGCCCCGCAACACCGGGCAGCACCAGGCTCAAAAACAGCCGCAACGTAATGAAAACGCCTGACAGACAGACCCACTTTCCGCTGCTCTTCCATTTCAGGAACCAGCTGAAGCAGAACATAGTAGGCAGCTCGCAGACGGCGGAGATCAACAGGGCCGTCCCCTGCGCATTGCCGTCGCCCTTATGGACGGCGATCTGGTACATACAGCTGCACAGGACGTTATGGCCCACATACAGCAGGGTCACGGCTACCAGGAAGAGGGCAAAGGAGCCGTTTTTCCGGAAGAAGGTGCCGATGGGGTCGGGCTGCTCCGCTCCGGCCTTCTCCGTCCCGTGAGAGAAGGGGATGGCAGAGAGGAAGAGCAGCAGGCACAGCAGCGCTGTACCGCCGGGGATGATCCCAAGACCGTAGCGATCCATCAGGGGCACGGCTAACTGAGCGCCTGCGCCAAAGCTGAGGGTACCGAAGCCACGGGCAATGCTGAAATTCAGCCGCTGCCCCCGGTGGATGGCGGCCATGCCCAGGGCATTGGAGAAGGAGGGCAGCACCTGCAGAGTCACGCAGGCCAGGCCGTACAGCAGCACCTGGGCCCGGAATCCGGGGAAGAACAGCAGCCCCAGGCAGCTTGCAATGGTCAGGCCGGTGCCCAGGAGCATCACGCCCCGGCAGCTCATGCCGCTGCGATCCACCAAGGAGGTCAGCAGGGGCTGCAGCACAAAGGCGATGGCGGTGACGATACCCAGCAGCAATCCGGCCTCGGTATTCGTCAGTCCCTGGGCCAGCAGATAGCGGTTGGCATAGGAGAAGAGCAGACCATAGCTGCCCCACAGACTGAATTGCTGCAGGGAATAGGTGATTTGTACTTTATGCTTCATGCTTTCACCATCTCAAAGTACCAGATCAGCAGCAGATCGGCTACCTCACCATAGGATTGTACGCCCTCCTCCACCGAGAAGCTCTTCAGGTAGCCGTCATAGACCTGATCTGTGATCTGGGAGGCGGTTTCGGAGCGGATGGACTCATAGTGGGCGGCGGCCAGCCCCATGTCCGAGCGAACCAGTTCATTGAGTCCCTTGCGAATCTCCTTGGCCGCAGGCTCGTCGGCACGGTACAGGGCATTGTAGCAGTATAAAAAAGCGTTATAGTAGGCGGAGTATTGGAAATCCGCCCGCTCATTGGCGATGCAGGCCAAAAAACCGGCAAAATTCGCCTCGTCCTCCCGGGCAAAGGCCATGCGGTGTCCGATCTCGTGGCACATGGTAAAGGGCAGGGAGACGGGGTAGGTGGTGTCGCTGACGCAGCTCTCACCGGTGAGGCAGATAAAGCCGCCGGTCATGCCGATCTTGCCCATGATGGGGCTGATGATCAGCCGCTTGACCTTGGCATCGGAGCCACGGAAGCAGTCATATTCCTCAGCCAGGGTCAGGTAGCCCTCATTGGCCACTACGGCCAGCTCCGCAAAGTCGGCGCTGCGGAAGCTGCCGTCCTCGTTCCGCTCCACCTTTTGTGCAGCGGCATTGGCCATATCCCGGAAATAGATGGTGGCCTCCTTCAGCTCGCTTACGGTATACTGCTCCTCCGGCAGATCCAGGCGCTGGGCCATGGGGGGAGCATAGTAGTTCAGGCCCCAGATCCCCACAAAGGCTGTGACCAGGATGCAAGTGCCCAGCAGCAGCCCGGAGCACCAGCGCAAAAACCGCAGCTTGCAGATGGAGCGGATCAGGGAGATCAGGAACCAGAGGATCAGCATGGCCCCCAATATCTCGCACATGGGGACGGGGATGATGGAGAAGATCTCTGCCAGCACGGAGATCACCCCTCTGGACAGCTCCGGATAGAAGGAGAAAAACCACTCCGGGAAAAAGTTTGCAACGGCGACCATCACGGCGGTGAATACCAGAAGCCCCGCAGAAAGCAGAACACGAAACAGCGTTTTCAGGTGGATCCCTCCTTACAGCAAAGACAGGAAGAGAGACAGCCCCGTCTCCAGGATGCTCTCGTCAAAATCGAAGTTTGGGTCGTGGAGTCCCACACCGCCGGTGCCCAGCCAGAAGAATACCCCGGGGACTCGTTGCTGGTACTGGGAGAAGTCCTCTGTAATATAGGTGGGGAGAACCTCGGTAATCGTCAGGCGCTTCTTTGCCTGCGCCAGCAGCTTGGAGTCATTGGTCAGGGGGGGATAGCCCTCGGTGCAGTGGATTTGGATCTTGCAGCCGGTCTCCCGGGAAATCTGTGCGGCGGCCTCCTCCATGCCCCTGCGCAGCCGGTGATAGAGGTCATCGTCAAAGCTCCGCAGCGTGCCCTGGAGCAGGGCGGAATCTGCCACGGCATTGCGCACCTGCCCGGCCTCTAACTTGCCGAAGCGCAGCAGACAGGGCTGCCCCTGGGCCAGGTCATAGAAGGCAGTGACCACACGGTTGGCGGCAAAGAGGGCATCCCGGGCCTTCTGCCAGCGTGCAATATGGGCAGAGCTGCCGCTGACGCTGACCGTCAGCTCACAGGAGCGGGCCATCATAGCCCCGGGACGGGAGCCGATCCTATGGGCAGGCAGCTCCGGCCAGAGATGCAGGCCGTAAACCTCCTGCACCCCATAGGCCTCCAGCAGACCGGTATCGCAGATGGGCTTGGCGCCGCCGTCGGTCTCCTCGGCAGGCTCAAAAATCAGCAGCACGTTGCATCCGCAGTCCCTGCGCTCTGCCAGGGCTTCCGCCAGGCCCAGGGCGATGGCCATGTGGCCGTCGTGACCGCAGGCGTGCATTTTGCCGGGGTGGACAGAGGCAAAGGGCAGACCGGTGGCCTCTGCAATGGGCAGGGCATCCATATCCGCCCGGAAGGCGACAGTGCGTTCTTTTCCGAAGTCAAACCAGGCGCAGACCGCCGGTGCTACGGGGGAGAAGACCTTGCAGGGCAGCTTCTCTAATACGGATCGGAGATAGGCTGCCGTCTCCGGCAGCTCCCAGCCCACCTCGGCCAGGCGGTGCAGGCTGCGGCGATGTTCATTCAGCATAAGCATATTCCTTTCTCAAAGGACAGGTGATTGGTACAGTATATTCAGGCTTTGGCTGCGGGACGTTTCTTTTTTGCCCCCGGCAGCCAGCGGTCGGAGCATAGGAATTTGACGGCCTTTCCCACCCAGGGGTTTCCAAAGAGCAGGAGCAGCCCCAGGGCGCACAGCAGCACGCCCCAGGGACGGCGAAGGAGCTGCGGCGCATAGCGGCCAAGTAACTTAAGGGCAAAGCCGTGGAGCAGGAAGACCGACAGGGTATTCTGCCCCAGGTAGGTCAGGAGGGGAAGTCTGCGGTTTAGCAGCGTCCTGCAGCCGTAGCAAAGGAAGACGATCATGCACAGGCCCATGAACAGAAAGAAGCCACGGAGTCCTGCGTTGTGGCCCAAGGCGCTGTAGGGGTGCGCACCGAAGAGCATGGCATTGGAGGGCTCAATGCGGTACAAAATCACTGCACAGACCAAAAATGCTCCCAGGCTGATCAGGGCGACAAGGAGGCGGCTTCTCGCTGTGACCGTCCCCTTGGGCCGGCGGGCTGCATAGAAGCCCATGAGGAAGAAGGGCTGGAACACAAAGAAGCGGGAGAGTCCGCCGCTGTAGCCGATGGCATCCACATAGCCCACCGCCAGGGCCAGAAGTATGCTGCCGCCCAGGATCAGGCCCTTGCACAGGCAGGTCTTGCGGTCATAAAGAGGGATCAGCAGCTGGTAGTACAGCCCCACCGCCAGGAACCAGAGGATCCAATGTGGGGTCAGAAACTGCAGGGGGGTGGGCTTTTTCAGCACATAGGTTTCAAAGCATATGTAGCCGACCTGCAGCAGCACATAGGGGATCAGCCAGCTGCAAAGCAGCTTCCGCAGGGAGAATCGGGCAAAATAGCCCAAAAGGAAGATCATGGCCGGCATATGGAAGCTGTAAATCAGCTGGTAAAGGTAATTGCTGCCTAAGAAAGGCACGCAGATCTCCAGCAGATGCCCCAGCACCACAGAGAAGATCAGAAGCCCACGGATGTTATCGAAGGCATGATCCCGCTGAGCCGGAGCGCAGGTTCTATTCTCTTGTGCGCAGACCATGGGGCATCTCTCCTTCTTCACCGTAGGGCAAACTTCTCTGCATAATAGAATATCATACTTTGTCTCAAGAATCAAATAGGAAGAGGAAAAAGAGGAAGAAAAAAGACCCGTTTCCGCAGAAACGGATCTCTTGACTATAAGGGTTTCCTTGCGTCCAGAATAATGGAGACCATGCCCAGCCTACGGGCTTCCGTGATATTATATTCGCCTCCAAAACTGGGCGAAGCCCAATATCACTTGCGAAGCAAATATAACTGGCGCAGCCAATATAACTCGCCGTAGGCGAATATAACTGAAAAAGACTCTGATTGCTTCGCAATCAGAGTCTTTTTCATGGCAGCGGGTGAAGGATTCGAACCCTCACAAACGGAGTCAGAGTCCGGTGTGCTACCGTTACACAAACCCGCTATTTGCCTTGCACCGAAACGCATAATTAATTATATGCGTTTTTTTCAAAAAGTCAAGGTATTTTTTATAAATTTTCAAATTATTTTTTCACAGCAGATCCATAAGCTCCTTCAGGCTGTGGATCTCGTAGTGGGGGAGGATGTCCGGGCGGCGGGCTTTGCCCTTGAGATTGACCCAGCAGGTCCGAATTCCGGCATTGAGGCCCCCAAGGATATCGCCGGTGAGGCTGTCGCCGATCATCAGGGTCTTTTCGGGGTCAAAATTCTCGATCCGGGCGAAGCAGTAGTCAAAATAGGCCTTCTCCGGCTTGTGGTGGCCGGTGGTCTCGGAGATGAAGATCTCCTTGAAATAGTGGCTGATGCCTGCGCTGGCCAGACGGGAGTACTGGGTCTCTGCCACACCGTTGGAGGCTAAATACAGGTCATACTTCCCGGAGAGGTACTCCAGCAGCTCCTCTGCGCCCTCCACAAAGTAGTGCCCCACGCCCAGATAGCTGCGGTAGCGATCCTCCACGGCACGGGAGTCCGCCTCCATGCCCAGCTCCCGGAAGAAAATATCAAAGCGGCGGATCAGCACGGTGGCCCGGTCGATCTCGCCCCGCTCCATGGCCTCCCACTGGGACTCGTTGATCTCGCTGTAACGCCGCAGCAGGGCCTCCGTAGGCTCTAAGCCGATCTCCCGAAAGGTTCTGGAGATGGCGGCACGCTCCGCAGCGCCAAAGTCCAGGATGGTATCGTCTAAATCTAACAAAAGAGTTCGAACTGTCATGGCTTCCTCCCGGATTCTTTGTTTCGTTTGAAAATGGCATTGCTGACGGCGGCAAAGGTGGATATGTCCAGGGTTTCGCCACGGACGGTGGGGGATAGGCCGCATTTCGCCAGCAGCCCGGTCAGCTCCTCCTTGCTCATGCCGCCCAGGCCGGAGGCCAGTGCGTTTAAGAGGGTCTTTCTCCGCTGGGCAAAGGCCGCCCGTACCACCCGGAAAAACAGCCCCTCGTCCAAAATCTCCGCCACAGGCTCCGAACGCATCTTTAAGGTCAGCACGGCGCTGGTCACCTTGGGCTGGGGCATAAAGCAGCCGGGGGGTACGTCAAAGAGCATGGTAGGCTGGGCATAGTAGTTGCAGAATACCGTAAAGGCGGAGTAGTCGCTGCTGCCTGCCTTGCTGCAGATCCGCTGGGCGACCTCCTTCTGCACCATCACCGTTACGGAGGAGAAGCAGCGGCTCTCCAGCAGCTTGGTCAGCACGGGGGAGGTGATGTAGTAGGGCAGATTGGCGCAGGCCATGGGCTTCAGGCCGGGCAGCTTCTCCCGGATCAATAGGGGCAGATCGGCCTTCATGGCATCGGTGAAAAGGATCTCCAGATTGTCGAACTCTCCAACCGTCTCGGCCAGCACGGGCTTCAGGCTGGTGTCCACCTCCAGGGCGATCACCTTGCCGGCCCGGAGGCACAGCTCCTGGGTCAGAGGGCCGAAGCCGGGGCCGATCTCCACTACGCCGCAGCTTTCGTCTACGCCGCTCTCTTCGGCGATCCGCTGGGGGACCCAGCGCTGGGTGAGGAAATTCTGCCCCTTGGATTTGGAAAAATGGAAACCGTAACGGGCCAGCAGCTCCTTCATTACGGTGGGGTTGGTCACGTTGATCATAAAAAAACAGCTCCTTCTCTGCATATTTTAGCAGAGAAGGAGCAATTTTGCAATCCTTATCGGAGCACATATACGGTACAAGTGCGGACGCCGAACTCCCAGCACTCGTCTACGGTGTCGAAGTACAGGTCGATTTTGTAGCCCTTGATCAGGCCGCCGGTATCCTCGGCCACGCAGTAGCCATAGACATACTGGCCGTCATTGGAGACGATATACATCTTGGTGCCCAGGGGGATGTATCTGGGGTCTACCGCTACAGCACCCACTCTGGCCAGAGTGCCGGTGGCGGTGATGCCCTCGTAGCCTTCGCAGGAGTAGGCCGTGCAGGTGACGGTGATGGTGTCGTAGTATTCGTAGGTGGTGCCGTTTACCGTGGTGATCACGCCATCGGAGATGGTCTCGGTGACGATGGAAGTCTGCTCTTCGCCGTCTTCGGGATCTACAGGGAAGGCGACCTGGACATCGGAGAGGTCGGGCTGCTCATCGATCTGACGTGCAGGGCCGCAGACCACAAGACGGGTCACGGGCTCGGAGAGCACGGTCTGCTCCATGATGATGCGGGAGGCTTCTTCGCCATTTTCGTAGGTGATCTGGGCGGTGATCTCTATAGCGCCGTCAGAACCCTCTACCAGGACGATCTCTTCGCCGGGCTGAAGCTCGGGATCCTCGTAGGTGTTGACGGGGCAGGGGATGACCTCGGTGTAGGTGACGATCTCCATGCTGCGGCGGACGATCTCCACGACCATGCCGTCGTAGGTGAGATCCTGGGCCTTGCAGGACAGGGCATAGCCCTCCTCCAGGGTGATCTCCATCCGGGCCAGCAGCTCCTCTACGGTCTCGCCGTAGGTGCCGACCACACGGCTTTCGCCCCGGTGGAGGACGGTGACCATCTGCATCCGCTGGATGTCGATGCGGCTGACACCGTCGTTATAAGTGGTAGTGTAGGTATCCTCTTCGCTCAGCTCGATACCAGCCTCATCCAGGACCACGTCAGGGTCATCGCTGTAGGATTTATGTACGGTCACATCGTCGCCATCGGTGATGATGTAACTGTTCTGTGCAAAGACGGTCAGGGATAAAGCGCCAAGGATTACGGCCACCATAATGCCGATGGCCAGGGCTCTTTTGATCATGCTGCCATGCTTCTTGCTGCGGTTCTCTGTACTGTGCATAAGAGTATCCTCCTTTCCTGTATTTTTGGTTTCAATAGGTGAAACTATTGTTACTTTATTGTAACTGTGGGACAATTATAACATTTTTTTTAGATTTGTCAAGCTTTTTTCTTATTTTTCCGAATTCTTCAAACTTTTCAAATAATTATGTAAACGTGGCCCTTTGGCTAAATATACGAATTTTTCGAAAAAGCAAACACAAGATGTAGTGAAATAATTACAAAATGGTTAACATAATGACTGTTTGGTTAACATAATACACATAAAAAGAAACCAATTGACAACCGCGAAAAAAAGTGCTATATTTGGGTGGAAACAGGCTGTGACGAAGAGTCGCGGCGAAAATGGCCTTAGCCAGAGAGGGAGCGGTGGGTGCAAGCTCCTGTAAGGTCTTCGCCGGGATACCGCTTCTGAGCTGCCTCCCTGAAGGCTTCAGTAGGGGAGGACGGGTGCGCCCGTTAAAGCGCCTACGAGCGGCAGCATTTTTGCTGCAAGCAGGGTGGAACCGTGGGAAGTTTTTTTCTCACCCCTGAATTTTTCAGGGGTGAGTTTTTTTGCCCCTCAAGACTAAAGGAGGAAACCATCATGTCCGAAGAAAATCTGTACACCTTTGAAAACGAAGCCTACCGCAAGACCTATTGGCACACCTGCTCCCATGTCATGGCCCAGGCGGTCAAGCGCCTGTACCCCAATGTCAAGCTGGCCATCGGCCCCTCCATTGACAATGGCTTCTACTACGACTTTGACTCCGAGTTCTCCTTCACCCAGGAGCATCTGGATGCCATCGAGGCCGAGATGAAGAAGATCTGCAAGGAGCGCCTGCGCCTGGAGCGCAGCGAGAAGCCCCGTGAGGAAGCCATCCGTTACATGGAGTCCCTGGGCGAGCCTTATAAGGTAGAGCTGATCAACGACCTGCCTGTGGATGCTGTCATCTCCTTCTATACCCAGGGCGAATTCACCGACCTCTGCGCCGGCCCCCACCTGGATCATACCGGCCGCATCAAGCACAATGGCTTCAAGCTGACCCAGTGCTGCGGCGCTTACTGGCGCGGCGACTCCAACCGCAAGATGCTCCAGCGTATCTACGGCGTTGCCTTCCCCAGCAAGGATGAACTGATGCAGTACCTGCAGCAGCAGGAAGAGGCCCGCAAGCGTGACCACAACAAGATCGGCCGTGAGCTGGAGTATTTCACCACGGTGGATGTCATCGGTCAGGGCCTGCCCATTCTGCTGCCCAAGGGCGCCAGAGTCATCCAGCTGCTGCAGCGCTGGGTGGAGGACGAGGAGCAGAAGCGTGGCTATATCCTCACAAAGACCCCCCTTATGGCAAAGCGTGACCTCTACAAGATCTCCGGCCACTGGGATCACTACCGTGACGGCATGTTCATCATGGGCGATGCCGATGACGAGACCAAGGAGTGCTTTGCCCTCCGTCCCATGACCTGCCCCTTCCAGTATCAGGTCTTCCTGAACCGTGCCCGTTCTTACCGTGACCTGCCCATGCGCCTGGGCGAGACCTC
>JAFQCY010000031.1 GCA_017399355.1 Oscillospiraceae bacterium | reverse complement strand
TCTTCCGTAATATCGATGGCGAATACCGCATCCACGTTGGTCACCTGCTGGCGCAGGCATTTTCCCGTCAGCAGAACCAACTGATAGCCAGCCTTCTCGGCCTCCTCCGCCAAGGCTTGGAGCAGCTTCTGCTTGTGGGCGCTGTTCTCCCCGTGGGGGACGAACACGCCGAAATGGTTGGTCTTGCCCGTGGCCAGGGCTCTTGCGCTGGCGCTGGACACGTAGCCTACCATATTTGCCACGTGCAGGATCCGCTTTTTGGTTTCTGCGCTGATGGATTGGTTCGGCACATCGTTAAGGACATAGGAGACCGTGGCGGTGGAGACGCCGCACTCCTGTGCAATGTCCTTCATGGTGTACTTCTTCTTCATAGCACCATCTTATCATATGAGAAAAAAACTGTCAAGCGAGGTAATACATGCTGAATTTTTCCCTGTCCCACATTCCCGGCACGGTGGATGCCTGCCCCCTGGAGGGGCAGATGCACCTGCGGTTTCGGGTGCGAAAGGGTCTGCTTCGGTCGGCGGCGCTGATCTACCAGTGCAATAAGAACCGCTGGCACATAGAGCGCTTCACAGCGCCCATGATCTGCGCCTTTTCCGACTCTGAGCTGGACTATTTTTACGGCGCTGTTCCCCTGACGGATCGCCGTTTTGCCTATATTTTTGAGCTGCACTGCGCCGATGGCAAGACCCGTTTCCTCTGCGAGGAGGGGCTGACGGAGCGCTTTGACCACGACCTGGGCTATTTCAATTTTTTCCAGTACTGCTCCCAGTTTGCCTGTGATAGAATGACCGTACCGGATTGGGTGCGCAGCGCCGTCTGCTACCAGATCTTCCCGGAGCGCTTTGCGGTGGGCAAGTCCAAAAAGGATACCGCCTACATCACAGACCCCTGGGGCGCTCTGCCCACTCCGAAGAGCTATTTCGGCGGCGACCTCCGGGGCATTGCGGAGCATCTGGAGCATCTGGAGCATCTGGGCTGCAATGTGCTCTATCTGACCCCCGTCTTCTGCTCCCCCACCAACCACAAGTACGAGATCACGGACTACTGCCATGTAGACCCGGCCTTCGGCGGCGATGAGGCCCTGCTGGAGCTGACCAAGAAGGCCCACAGCATGGGCATCCGGGTCATGCTGGACGGGGTCTTTAACCACTGCTCCGTGGGCCATCCCTTCTTCGTAGATGCCCAAAAGCGGGGCAAGGACTCTCCTTATTACAATTGGTTCCTCTGGCTGGAGGATGGCAGCTACGAGACCTTCGGCAGCGTAAAAACCATGCCCAAGCTCAACACCGGAGAGAGGGCGGTGATCGAGTATTTCTGCGGCGTTGCCCGGGATTGGATGAAGCGCTGCGGCATTGACGGCTGGCGGCTGGATGTGTCTGACGAGATCTCCCATAAATTCCTCCGGGCCTTCCGGGAGGCGGTGCTGGAGCAGCGCCCCGATGCCATCATCATCGGGGAGGACTGGCACCGGGCTGCCCACTATCTCAATGGCGACCAGTATGACGGCATCATGAACTACGGCCTCACCAAGGCCCTTTTGGATCTGCTGGCCTTTGGGACGCTGGATGCCGCCGGTTTTCGGGATCGGCTGGTGCGGCTGTACCACTGCTACTCCCTGGCCGCCAATGAAAAAATGCTGAATCTCTTAGGCAGCCACGACACCCACCGCTTCCTCACCCGGGTTTCGGGGGATAAGCAGAAGCTGCGCACGGCCCTGGCGATCCTGTTTTTCTACCCCGGCATTCCCTGTGTCTACTATGGTGACGAGATCGGCCTGTCCGGGGGCTACGACCCGGATTGCCGCCGCTGCTTTGATTGGAACGAGGAGAACTGGGATCAGGAGACCTTCCGCCTCATTGCCCGGTTGAGCCGCTACAAAAAAGAGCCTGCCCTTTCCCTTGGCCAATTCAGCATCACGGAAAATGAGGGCATTGTGACCCTGCGCCGCAGCGCAGCGGCGCAGCAGCTGACACTCCGTGTCAACGGCACGGACCGCCCCAAAGAGGGGCTTGCGCCCTTTGGATTTGAACTCATCGAGAAACAGGAGGATGAACCATGAAACGTTGGATCGCAGTGATTTTATGCCTCTGCCTCGGCCTGCTCTGGGGCTGCGGCAGCGAGGAGGCCGAGACCCCGGAGGTGGATACCTCTGATCTCTATCAGCAGGTCATGGCCCGCTTTGACGGGAAACTGGAGCAGGGTGCCGTGGTCAAGGTGCTGGAGAACGACACTGCCGTGGAGCTGGGCTATGTGGATCAGCTCATTACCGCCTTTAACGAGGCCTACAAGGATCAGGGCATCTCTGCCGAGCGCATGAATATTGACCAGTACTCCGATCTGGCCACCGACGGCCCCTACGGCTACGGCCCCGATGTCTGGTATCAGGCCAATGACATCCTAATGAAATATGCCGACAAGCAGCACCTGCTCCCCCTGCCCATCTACGATATGGAGCGCTATGAGCAGATCCCCCAGAGCGCCTGGGATGCCTATGCCACCGACATGAAAGGCGAGACCTTTTACTGCGGCATTCCCCTGAACGTGCAGTCGGGTATGCTCTACTACATCGAGTCCATGCTGCCGGAGAACTGGCAGCAGCAGTGGGACGTAAACCAAAACGGCACCCCGGACTTCTTTGAGACCTACACCGCCCTCTATGCCTATTCCCAGCTCTGCAAGGAGGGCGGCCAGAAGACCCAATACGGCTACCTGGACGAGACCGTAGATACCTATTTTATGAGCGGCTACCTCATGACCTACGGGGCTTACATCTTTGGCAGCAACGGCACCGATCCCTCGGACATCGGCCTTGCCGCCGGGGAGAGCTACAAGGGCGCCCGGATGATCCGCCAGTGGGCAGGTCAGATGAACAACACCGAGATTTTAGACAGCGCCTTCTCCTCTGCCGCCTACCAGTATCTGGCAGACGGGGTCATGCTCTGCACCGTCACCACCCCTGATGTCTCCCGGATGTTCCTGCGCTCCATGGTGGCCACCGGCAACTGGACCCAAGAAGAAGCCGAGAAAGATCTGAAGATGATCTCCGTCCCCCGTCTTCCCAGGAGCGCCGATTTGACCGCCGACCGCTGGGAGGACACCGTCACCGACCTGGAGGCGCTGACCGTAGAGACCGCCATGATGGGTGGCATCAACGGCTACGGCATCTCTGCCTACACCAAGTGCCCCAATGCCTCCCTGGCCTTTGTGGAGTTCGCCACCTCCTATGCCCAGGCGCTGCAGCGCCATGAGTATCTGGGCGTTGCCCCGGCCCGGGCCGATGCGGCCGCCGACATTTCCCGGAATGATCCCGTGGTGGGCATTCTCTTTGACCGTCTGGATCGGGGGCTGATCCGCATTATGCCTGCCATTACGGAGATCGGCCAGCTTTGGACTCCGGCGGAATCCTTCCTCATTGATCTCTCCACCGACCCCTACCGCCAGGAGCGTGGGGAGGCCCTGCTCTACGAGACCGATGAGGACATTAAGGCCGGTCTGGAGCGGCTGGTGAGCCAGATCCGGGATGCCATCGAGACCCTGGCATGAGGGCTGCAGGATGAAACAGAAACTCCTCTCCGCTGCCGGGGCGCTGCGCCGCAGCCCCTGGCAGGTGAAGCTCTCCATGGTGGTCATGGGCCTGGGGCAGCTGTGCTACGGCCAGATCGTCAAGGGGCTTTTCTACCTGCTGTGCTTCTCTGTGTTCCTCTTTTACTTCGTCAGCCGTGGCTTTACGGATCTGGTGGGCTTTTTCACCCTGGGCACCCGGGAGGAAAACCTCTGGCTGGGGATCGCAGGCGATAACTCCCTGACCATGCTGATTTTGGGATTATTTGCCATTTTTATCCTGATTTTTGCCATTGTGATCCATATTTCCAATGTAAAAGATGCACTTTTTACTGCCCGTCAGGCAGAGCAGGGCATTCCGCCCCGCCGCTTCCGCCAGAGCCTGCAGACCGCCACGGACAGCAAGTTCCATGTCAGCGCCCTGTCCTTTCCCGTGCTGGGGGTGGCCATGTTCTCCATACTGCCCATCGTCTTTATGATCTGCATCGCCTTTACCAACCTGGGCGGTGACGTGGTCTACCCCAAGCTGGCCAGCTGGTCCTTAGACTCCTGGCGGAAAATTCTCAGCCTGGGCAAGCTGGGCGGTACCTTCGTCAAAATTCTGGGCTGGAACGTGCTCTGGGCCATTCTCTCTACCCTGCTGAATTTCGCCATCGGTCTGGGCATGGCCCTGCTGCTGAATAAGAAAAACGTCAAGGGCAAGAAGATCTGGCGAGCCTTCCCCATCCTGGCCTATGCCATCCCCGGCTTTATCTCCATGCTGGGCTTCAAATATCTCTTCTCCCAGTCCGGCCCTATTAACTACTATCTGGACGAGGCGGGGATGATGCGGATCTTCTTCCTGACCAACGACGCCTCCGCCAAGTGGTGGGCCCGTGGCATCGGCCTCTTTGTCAATGCCTGGATCTCCACCCCCTCCATTATGCTCATGACCACGGGCATCTTAAGCAATATCAATACGGATCTCTACGAGGCCGCCTCCCTGGACGGCGCCTCACCCTTCCAGCAGTTCCGCAAGATCACCCTGCCCTTCGTCCTCTTCTCCACCACCCCGGTGCTCATCGGCCAGTTTGTGGGAAATTTCAATAACTTCGGCATTTTCTTCTTCCTCCGGGACGGGGTGATCTCCAACTACGCCGACTATTTCCTGGCCAGCGACACGGATCTGCTGATCAACTGGCTGTACAAGCTGTCGGTGGACAACAATTACTATGCCATCGGCGCTGCCATCAGCCTGGTGATCTTCCTCATCACCGCCGCCCTGTCCCTCACCGTCTATGTCCGCAGCGCAGCCTTCCGTCAGGAGGATACTTACCAATGAAAAAGAAAAAACTCACCCCAAGGCGAGCCGCAGACCATGTGATCACCTATACGGTGCTGCTTTTGATGTCCGCCGTGTTCCTCTTCCCCTGTCTGTGGCTGATTCTGGCCTCCCTGTCCAAAACCGGCAGCCTCTACGATTTCAAGGGCTTCTTCCCCCGGGAATTCAGCTTCAAGACCTTTGCAGAGCTGTTTACCGACGATGTCAACGGCCTCTATCCCTACAAGACCTGGTTTTTTAACACCCTCTATGTGGCGGTTTGCAGCGCCCTTTTGGGCACGGTGCTGGTGCTGCTGACGGCCTACGTTATGTCCCGTTTCCGTTTCAAGGGCAGAGATACCATCAAAATGACCACCCTGGTGCTGGGGATGTTCCCGGGCTTTATGGGCATGACCGCCGTGTACATCATCATGACCCAGTTGGGGCTTATTGACCGGCTGGAGAGTCTGATCTTCTTCTATGCCGCCACCACCCCGGTGAACTATATGGTGCAGAAGGGCTATTTTGACTCCATTCCCAACACGGTCTTTGAGGCGGCACGGCTGGACGGCGCCACCAATCTGCAGGTCTTTACCTCCATCACCCTGCCTTTGAGCAAGCCCATGGTGGTCTATACCATG
>JAFQCY010000030.1 GCA_017399355.1 Oscillospiraceae bacterium | reverse complement strand
CTGCCCAGCACCCGGGCGGTGTCGGCGATGGACTCCTTCTTGCCGATCTGGGAGCCGCTGGGATCCAGATAGGTCACGTGCATCCCTAAGTCATAGGCAGCCACTTCAAAGGAGCAGCGGGTACGGGTGGAGGTCTTTTCAAAGATCAGGGCGATGGTCTTGCCTTTGCAGAGGTCGTGGGGGATACCGGCTTTTTTCTTGGCCTTCAGATCGGCGGCCAGGTCGATCAGGCCGGTGATCTCTTCGGGGGTAAAATCCAGTAGGGTGAGAAAATGCTTGTTTTTCAGGTTCATACTGTCTCCTCCTGTGCGCAGTCCTTGATGATACGGACGGCTTTTTTCAGTTGTTCCATGGGAATATTGAGAGCGGGAAGCAGGCGGATCTTGTCCTTGGCGGTGGTGACCAGGACGCCTTTTTCCAGCAGACGCTCCGCAAAGGGACGGGCAGGGAAGGGGATGCTCAGGCCCAGCATCAGGCCCATGCCGTTGACGGCCAGGATGCCGGGTGAGCCATCCAGTTCTTGGCGTATGTACTTTTCCCGCTCTAAGACACCCTCCAGCAGCTTCTCGTCCAGGCGGCTGAGGATCTCCACAGCCCCGGCGCAGCAGACAGGGTTGCCGCCGAAGGTGGAGCCGTGGTCGCCGGGGTGGAGGGTGTCGGCGGTACGGGCACCGAAGAGGGTGGCACCGATGGGCAGACCGCCGCCCAGACCCTTGGCTGTGGTGACCAGATCGGGCTGCAGACCGTAGTGCATATAGCCGAAAAGCTTGCCGCTGCGGCCATTCCCCAGCTGCACCTCATCGCAGATCAGAAGCAGCTCGTATTTTTTGCAGATACGGGCGATATCATCGGCATAGCTCTGGCCGATGGGCATCACGCCGCCCTCGCCCTGCACGCACTCGATCATCACAGCGGCGCAGGGGATCTCCCGCACCAGCTGCTCCAGTTGGGCGGCATTGCCCACGTCCACATGACGGAAGCCCGTGGGCAGGGGAGCGTAGTCCTTGTGATAGACCTCCTGACCGGTGGCGGCCAGGGTGGCTAAGGTGCGGCCGTGGAAGCTCTTGTTCAGGGTGACAATGGTCTGGTATTCCGGGCCCTTGTGCTCCGCTGCCCACTTTCTTGCGGCCTTGATGGCGCACTCATTGGCCTCAGCGCCGGAATTGGAGAAGAAAACCCGCTCCATGCCGCTCTTTTCGCACAGCAGCTGGGCCGCCTTCGCCACAGGCTCGCTGCAGTAGAGGTTGGAGCAGTGCTGATAGCTGTCTAACTGGGCGGTGACGGCAGCCTTCCAGCTCTCGTCGCCCAGACCGAAAATATTTACAGCGATACCGCTGCCTAAGTCAATATATTCCTTGCCGCTCCGGTCGTAAACCGTAGAGCCCTTGCCATGGGAGAACTCCATGGGGAAACGGGCATAGGTACCGGCCAGATAGCGGCGGTCTAACTGGGTAATGCACATAGAAACGCCTCCAGGGTAGATTTTACTCTATTATATCCGAGCTTTCCCCTTTGGTCAAGGATTTCTTAGGGCTTCTCTTTTTTCATAAAGTAGAGCTTCCCGTCAGCAGCCCTCGTCAGGAGCAGCACCTGCTTTGCCCCGCAGCCTCTTTGCTCCAGCTCCCGCTCCAGCCAGGGGCGATCCTTTCCTGCCAGGAGCAGGTTTTCCTCCAGAATTCGTCCATCGGAGATCAGGGTAATGGGCAGCTCCGTGTCCTTCACATGAACATTTGCGGCCTTGGCGCTGGGCGGCTCGTGCCTGGCATAGAGCAGGGTAGACAGCTGACCGTTGGTCTCTAAAATAGCGAATTTCACCGTCTCCAGATCGTAGACCCCTTTCTCCCGGAGATGCATGGTCAGTTCGTCTAAATTGATGCGGTTGCGGCGCATGGCCTTTTCGCAGATCCGGCCGTTTTCCATCAGGATCACCGGCTTGCTGCAGAAAAGCTTGCGAACCCTCACACTCTTCAGGGTCAGAAGGGAAAACAGCAGCTCGCCCAAAACCACTACCGCCAGAGGCCCCAGCCCATAGAGCAGCGGAAAATCCGGATCCTCCAGGGGGAGGGTGACCAGATTGGCCAGCAGCATGGTGATCACAAATTCCGTAGGCTCCATCTGCCCGATCTGCCGCTTCCCCAGCAGCCGTACCGCCACGATCAGCGCCAAATACAAAATCACAGTACGAATATGGATCTGCAGCAAGGGAAAACCCACCTTTCTGAAGTGCCATGCCAAAACGGAAATTTATATTTGGTGAATAACGAATGGTGAATCGTGAATAATGGAGGTATCGGCTCCGCCGATTTATTAAAAATCAATGCGCAAAGCGCATACCTTCATCATTCACCATTCACTATTCATCATTCACCACTCCAACGCTCAATTTCCATTTATGCGCTTTCTGCATAGCATCCCCTGCATTTGGGAAAGTATTCATATCGTAGAATTAGATAAATCTGTCGTCAATTTGTATAAATTTACGGAGATAGCAGCCTATCGCTTTGTTTAGCACCATAAAAAGCCGGATTGCCTCTTGATTTTTTCTGTAAAATGGAGTAAACTGACCCCAAACCCTAAAAAAAGGAGGGTGCTTCTATGAAAATCTCCGATTATTTCGGTGAAAATGTTTTCAGTCCTTCTGTTATGAAGGCCTATTTGCCCGAGGAGGCCTATCTGGATCTGTCCCGTGCGGCTCGTGAGGGCGGCCGCATCTCCATGGCCACCGCCGATGCCGTTGCCCAGGCTATGATGACCTGGGCCATGGAAAAGGGTGCTACCCACTATACCCACTGGTTCCACCCCCTCACCGGTGTCACCGCTGAGAAGCACGATGCCTTCCTCTCCAAGCCCGACCGGGAGGGCAATGCTATCCTGCGCCTGACGGGTAAGCAGCTGATCATGGGCGAGTCCGATGCCTCTTCCTTCCCCTCCGGCGGTCTCCGTGCCACCCACTATGCCCGTGGCTATACCGCCTGGGACATCACCTCTCCCGCCTTCGTGAAGGATATGTCCTGCGGCCGCATTCTGTGCATCCCCACGGTCTTCATCTCCTACACCGGCGAGGCCCTGGACAGCAATACCCCCCTCCTGCGCTCCATGGAGGCCCTGAGCCAGCAGGCCATCCGCATTGTCCGCCTCTTTGGCGACCACGAGGCCAAGAAGGTCATTCCCTTTGTGGGTGCGGAGCAGGAGTATTTCCTGG
>JAFQCY010000029.1 GCA_017399355.1 Oscillospiraceae bacterium | reverse complement strand
TGGTACGGAAGTAGAACTGAGGACGGTAGTTGTTAAAGAAAGGAGTGTGACGGCCACCTTCGCTCTGCTTCAGAACGTAAACCTGGCCACGGAACTTGGGGTGGGGGTTGATGGAACCGGGCTTGCACAGAACCTGGCCGCGCTCGATGTTTCTCTTGTCGATACCACGCAGCAGAGCGCCGATGTTGTCGCCTGCCTCTGCGTAGTCAAGCAGCTTGTGGAACATTTCGATGTCGGTGCAGACGGTGCTGCGGGACTCTTCCATAAGACCAACGATCTCAACGGGGTCGTTCTTACGGATCTGGCCACGCTCAACACGACCGGTAGCAACGGTGCCACGGCCGGAGATGGTGAAGACGTCCTCAACGGGCATCAGGAAGGGCTTGTCGGCCATACGGTCGGGAGTGGGGATCCAGGAGTCAACGCTGTCCATCAGTTCCTTGATGCAAGCATACTCTTCAGCGTTGGGGTCGTTGGACTCGCTGATCAGAGCGTTCAGAGCGGAACCACGAACGATGGGGGTGTCGTCGCCGGGGAAGCCGTAGAAGTCCAGAGTCTCACGGACTTCCATCTCAACCAGCTCCAGGAGCTCTTCGTCGTCAACCTGATCGCACTTGTTCAGGAAAACGAGGATGGAGGGAACGTTAACCTGACGGGCCAGCAGCAGGTGCTCCTTGGTCTGAGCCATGGGGCCGTCGGTAGCAGCGATAACCAGGATAGCGCCGTCCATCTGAGCAGCACCGGTGATCATGTTCTTGATATAGTCGGCGTGACCCGGGCAGTCAACGTGGGCATAGTGACGAGCAGCGGTCTCGTACTCAACGTGAGCGGTGTTGATTGTGATGCCACGAGCCTTCTCTTCGGGAGCCTTGTCGATGTTAGCATAGTCGGTGAAAGCTGCGCCGCCCTGCATAGCCAGGTACTTGGTGATAGCAGCAGTCAGGGTGGTCTTGCCATGGTCGATATGACCAATGGTGCCGATGTTTACATGGGGCTTAGTTCTTTCGAATTTCTGCTTTGCCATTGAAAAATCCTCCTAATTGGTTTTATAAATGGTAAATTAATTTTTTTGCTCACAATTGCTACTATACACTAAAATTCGGATAATAGCAAGTAATTTTTTAATAAGAACCGCGTTTTTCCACAATTTCCTGCTGAATGCTCTTCGGCAGTTCAATATAGTGACTGGGTTCCATGGAATACTGTCCACGGCCCTGGGTACGGCTTCTCAGATCGGTGGCATAGCCGAACATCTCAGACAGAGGTACGTTTGCATTGATCTGGGTAGCGCCGTTTCTGGGCTCCATGCCCAGAATATTACCACGGCGGGAGGAGACATCGCCGATGACATCGCCGGTGTACTCTTCGGGGACAATGACGCTGACCTTCATGATGGGCTCCAGAACTACAGGATTTGCCTTGCGGCAGGCTTCCTTGAAGGCCATGGAACCGGCGATCTTAAAGGCGAGCTCGGAGGAGTCGACCTCATGATAGGAGCCATCGTACAGCGTGACCTTCACATCCACAACGGGGAAGCCGGCGAGAACGCCTGCTGTCATTGCGCCCTGAATGCCCTGGTCAACTGCGGGGATATACTCCTTGGGGATCGCTCCGCCAACAACGGCATTGATGAACTCGTAGCCCTTGCCGGACTCGTTGGGCTCGATACGGATCTTAACATGACCGTACTGACCCTTACCGCCGGACTGACGGGCATACTTCATATCCACGTCTGCCTTGCCTCGGATGGTCTCCTTATAGGCGACCTGAGGCGCACCGACATTGGCCTCGACCTTGAACTCCCTCAGCAGACGGTCTACGATGATCTCCAGATGGAGCTCACCCATACCGGCGATGATGGTCTGCCCGGTCTCGGTATCGGTATAAGTCTTAAAGGTGGGGTCCTCCTCTGCCAGCTTCATCAGGGCGATGCCCATCTTCTCCTGACCGGCTTTGGTCTTGGGCTCGATGGCAACACGGATGACAGGTTCGGGGAACTCCATGGATTCGAGAATGATCGGATGCTTCTCATCGCAGAAGGTATCGCCGGTGGTGGTGTTCTTCACACCTACTACAGCGGCAATATCGCCGGAGTAAACAGCTTCCAGATCTTCTCTATGGTTGGCATGCATCTGCAGAATTCTGCCCAGGCGCTCACGGCTGCCCTTGGTGGAATTCAATACGGTGGTACCCTTGGTCACAGTGCCGGAGTACACACGGAAGAAGCAGAGCTTACCAACATAGGGGTCGGTTGCGATCTTGAAGGCCAGAGCGGAGAAGGGGGCGGAATCGTCCGCAGGACGGAAGTCCTCTTCTTCGGTCTTGGGGTTGTAGCCCGCAATTCCCTTCTTGTCCAGAGGGGAGGGCATAAAATCAACGATCGCATCCAGTAATTCCTGGACACCCTTATTTTTATAAGAGGTGCCACAGACTACGGGGATCATATGCACCTTGATGGTGGCCTGGCGAATGGCTGCACGCAGCTTGTCCTCAGGGATTTCCTCACCCATTAAGAACAGCTCCATAATCTCGTCATCCTCGTCGGAGACGGCTTCCAGCAGCTTCTCACGGTATTCCTCAGCCATATCCCGGAGATCCTCAGGAATTTCTTCCTCACGGACATCCTTGCCCAGCTCATCGTAGAATACGTTGGCCTTCATCGTAATCAGGTCGACGACGCCCCGGAAATCGGCTTCTGCACCGATCGGTAATTGGATGGGTACCGCGTTGCATTTCAGCCGATCATAGATCATATTGAGAACATTGAAGAAATCAGCACCCATGATGTCCATCTTGTTGACGTACACCATACGGGGTACATTGTATTTGTCGGCCTGGCGCCAGACGGTCTCCGTCTGGGGCTCGACGCCGCCCTTAGCACACAGCACGGTCACTGCACCGTCCAGCACTCGCAGGCTACGCTCGACTTCAACGGTGAAGTCCACGTGACCCGGGGTGTCGATGATGTTCACGCGGCAGTGACGCCAGAAGCAGGTGGTAGCAGCAGAGGTGATGGTAATACCACGCTCCTGCTCCTGCTCCATCCAGTCCATGGTAGCCGTGCCCTCATGGGTCTCACCCAGCTTGTAGGTGCGGCCCGTGTAGAACAGGATACGCTCGGTGGTGGTAGTCTTACCGGCGTCGATGTGTGCCATAATACCGATGTTTCTCGTATTCTCAAGAGAGTATTGTCTCGGCATTGCGGAACTCCTTTTCTCTTACCAGCGGAAATGGGAGAATGCCTTGTTGGCCTCTGCCATCTTGTGGGTATCCTCACGCTTCTTCACGGAAGCGCCGGTGTTGTTGCAAGCATCCATGATCTCAGCAGCCAGGCGCTCTCTCATGGTCTTTTCGCTGCGCTTGCGGGCGTACAGGGTCAGCCAACGCAGACCCAAGGTCTGACGACGCTCGGGGCGAACTTCCAGGGGAACCTGGTAGGTGGCGCCGCCGACACGGCGAGACTTGATTTCCAGGGTGGGCATGATGTTTTCCATAGCTTCCTGGAAAGCGTCGAGACCGTTCTTGCCGGTCTTCTGCTCGACGATTTCAAATGCGCCATAGACGACACGCTGGGCTACACCCTTCTTGCCGTCCAGCATGACGCTGTTAACGAGCTTAGTTACCAGAGTGGAATTATAGACAGGATCCGGAAGGACCTCTCTCTTGGGAACATTACCTCTTCTGGGCACTTTGCTTCCCTCCTTCATAATAATGATTTCATAGGTACTTCGATGGGCTCTATCCCATCGTTTTGGTGCCTGACGAGTTTCCCATAATTATATAGATGAAAAACACATGGTCAGGCGAAGCCTTGCGATCAAGCAAGGAAAAGATTACTTCTTTTTGGCCTTGGGACGCTTCTGACCGTACTTGGAACGGCTCTGCATACGACCCTGAACACCCTGGGTATCGAGGGTACCACGGATGATGTGGTAACGGACACCGGGGAGGTCCTTAACACGGCCGCCGCGAATCAGAACGACGGAGTGCTCCTGCAGGTTGTGGCCGACACCGGGGATGTAGGCGGAAACCTCGTAGCCGTTCGTCAGGCGAACACGGGCGATCTTACGAAGTGCGGAGTTAGGCTTCTTGGGGGTGGTGGTACGAACTGCGGTGCAGACGCCTCTCTTCTGGGGAGAAGAAAGATCGGTGGCGCGGTTCTTCAGGGTGTTCAGACCCTTCTGCAGTGCGGGAGCCGTGGACTTGTAAGTCACCTGCTCTCTGCCCTTTCTGACCAACTGATTAAAAGTAGGCATGTGTTTCTCCTTTCTTATGATATTCTTTGCTTTTCAGCGATTATATTATCCCGAAATATCCGAAAATATTCCGTTGGATACAATTTTTTACACGATGGCGGCGGCTGCCGCATCGACGGAAATACTGCAAGCTGCACCCAGCTGCTTCATGGTGGGAACGGATTCCACCGTGATCTGCTGCTGCAGGCACTGGGTAACCACAGGCTCTGTCAGCATGGGATCGGCATCCCGGGCAACAAAAACTTTCTTGACCCGGCCGTCTGCCAGGGCCTTACGCAGCTGCTTGATGCCAACGATCTTATTCGCGGCACTTAGCTCTTCAAGCAATTTTTCACACCTCCGTGCGTTGCCGAAAATCTGCTCACGCAATTTCGAATTATAGCAGAATCAACGAAAAAAGTCAATCATTTTTAATGATTCTGACGAAAAATTTTTAAAAAAATATTGTCTTTCCCAAAGATTTTTCATTCCCGACAAAAACGGAGGCCTCAGCCTCCGTCTTGTTTGTCGATCTGACTAATTTCCCGGGCAATGGGGCAATCCGGTGCATACACGCAGTCCGGCCAGGCGCAGTCCGCACCCTCCCCTTCCTCGTAAAAAACCGTTCGGGCACTATCCGTCCGGCGGCAATAGCCGCTGATGCAATACTCACTCATAGCTCTAACTTCACCTCGTGGACAGCTCCGTCCTCCACCTTAAAGACCTTGTCACAATCCCGCAGGGTGGTCAGGCGGTGGGCAACGATGATCATGGTCTTGCGGCTGCCCAGCGTGTGGATCGACTCCATCACCGCAGCCTCGGTCTCATTATCCAGAGAGGAGGTCGCCTCATCAAAGAAGAGGATCTCCGGGTCGTAGTAGAGGGCACGGGCAATGCCGATACGCTGCCGCTGGCCGCCGGAAATACGCACACCCCGTTCACCGATGACCGTATCCAGCCCCTCTTCCAGAGAGCGGACAAACTCTGCCAGCTGAGCATTTTCCAGAGCACGCCAGACCGCCTCGTCATCGATCTCGTCATCCTCTACGCCAAGGGCAATATTTTTGCGGATGCTGTCATCGACCATGTAGATATTCTGGGGAATATAGCCCAGATGCTGCAGCCAGCCGCTGTAGTCCAGCTGGATATCCGTCTCGCCGTAGCAGATGCTGCCGGAATCCGGGGTCAGCAGTCCCAGAATCAGATCCACCAGGGTGGTCTTGCCGGCACCGGTGGTACCGATAATGCCAATGGTCTGACCGTGCTTCACCCGCAGATCCACGTGCTCCAGCACCGGCGAAGTCTTATCGGGATAGGTAAAGGTCACATCCCGGACGAAAATATCCCGCTCCTGGCCATAGGCAAGGGAATACTTTTTGGATCGCTTTTCCTCAATAGCAGCAAGCCGGGCAGCCTCCTCCCGCTCAGACTCCTGCAGATCCTTGCAAAGGGCATCCAGGGAGGGGAGGTTATAGGTAATGGAATTGATGCAGCCGTTAATACCGTTGGCTTTGGGCATCAGCTTGATGGCCGCCACCGCAAAGGCAGAGAGACTGGGCACCACCGATGCAAGATCCTCCCCACGGATGATCTTATAGGCCATGACGCCTAAAATGGTACACATACACATGGTCTCCAGCAGCATGGCCGGAATGGAGCTGATGATCTTGAGGCGGCGCTTGATCTCCACCGTCTCCTCGCCCACATCCCGATAAACCCGGGCGAAATAGGGCTCACGGCCCATGATCTTGACTTCCTTGATGCCGCCCATGGCCTGATGGATGGCTTTATAGAGCTTGGCCGTAACTTGGCGGCTCTGCTCACCGGCATCGTGAACCTTGCGGCGCACCACAAGGAAATACAGGGCGGAGCAGACCGTCAGAGCGGCCAGGATGCCCAGAGTCAGCACCACATCCACTGCCATGAGATAGATCGTCAGGGCCACCACAATAAGCACATCGGAGATCAGGGAAAAAATCGTGGAGACCACGGCAAAGGCACCGCTTACATCGCCATTGATATTGCGGATGATCTCAGCGGTATTGCGCTGCAGGTGGAAGGTATAGGGCTTGTGCATATAGCAGGTGATCATTCTTGCGCTCATTCTGACCATATTGCGGTTGATGAATTTGATCCGCAGGTTCATAATAAACAGCGCAAAGAGGCTCTTGAACACATAGATAAACATCAGAAGGAAGGTGATAAAGAGCAGCGCATCCTCCGGCTTCCCGGAGCCCACCAGCTTCTCCACCAAAACAAACCAGCCGGTCCCCCGGAGACTTTCCGGATTGACCAGGATATTCACAAAGGGGAGGATCAGGGATATGCCAAAGAAATCCAGGCAGGTCTGAACCAGCTGCAGCAGGAACATTAAGGCAAACAGCCAACGCTGCTTGGCGGAAAACAGGTAAGCAATCTGTTTGAGGATCTTCACAGCACCGGCTCCTTTCAGGTTTTGGATTAATATATCATACAAATAAAAAAAAGTAAAGGGTATGCCCTTGTAAAAAGTCAGCAACTGCTTTATAATAGGAGTAATGAACGAAGAAAGGCTATGATCCCATGAACGACCTTCTGAAGATATTTGAATTTGCCGCCGATCGCACCATGCAGCTGTCGAAGGAGCAGGCCGTAACCGGAGCGCCCATGGTATTCGGGGACGTGACCGTGATCCCCGTATCCAAGGTTTCCTGCGGCTTTGCCGGAGGTGGCGCAGATCTGAATGCCTCCAAAAAGCCCGATGCCCTGGCCACCGGTGTGGGTGTCAAGGTCACCCGTACGCCTCTGAGCTTCCTTGCCGTATGCAATGGGAAGGTGCAGATCCTCCATGTAGCCCGGGAAGCTGTGGAGAAGGTCGGCCTTGCCGAGGCCATTGCGCCCCTGGTCGCCCAGCTGAAGGAGACTTTTTTCAACAAAAAGAAAACAGACGCTGCCAAATAAGCAGCGTCTGTTTGAATTCTTTTAGAGACCTAAGCCCTTTTGCAGATTGACCACGAAGTCCTGGACATTGGTAACGATACCCTTGGCAGAGAGGCTGCCCCGGTCTGCCAGCTTATTGACCACAAACTCAGACACGTCCACGCAGTAGAAATAGACCTGCCGCACCGTGCCGTCAGGCAGAACACGGTAAGAGGGGGTCATGTTGCCCGTGGCGATGGTATGGAGCATGGTGGCCATGGCGATGACCGTGGTAGCGCCACGGATCTCATTGCGCATGGCATCCTGGGCTTTGTACACATCGGCGTAGACAGGAGGCAGCGGGCCGTCATCCCGGATGGAGCCGCCCAGCACATAGGGCACACCGTATTTCTCGCAGCTGTAGATGATGCCGTTATCGATCTTCTCCTCGGCAATGAACTTGGAGATGCTGCCGTGGTAACGGACACGGTTGATCAGATCCAGGTGATTATAGTGGCCATTGGGCACAGACTCCTGGGTATAGATATCCTGGCCCAGGGCGGTGCGGAGATAAGCCCCCTCCAAATCGTGGGTAGCCAGGGCATTGCCCGCCAGGACAGCATGGACATAGCCGTTCTCAATGAGCTTAGACATGGCTCTGCGGGCATCGGCATCAAAGGAGAAGGCCGGGCCCATGACCCAGACGATCTTGCCATGCTCCTTTTCGTGGCGCAGCAGTTCATAGAGCTCGTTGTAATCCCGGGAAAAGGCGGTCTCACGGGAGCGGTTCTGGCGGAAGGCAAAGACATCCTTCTTTGCAGCCTCCTCACGGAAACCATCGGGATAGACAAAGATGCCCTCCTCGCACTGCTCTGTTCTGCCGGTGACAACCAGATCCCCCTGCTTCAGCAGGCGGAATTCCCGGACGACGATCCTGCCGCCCTCATAGACCGCCACGCAGTCCATGCGGCTCTCCTCAGCCAGGAGCCACTGCCCGCCGATTTTGAAATACTCGGGGAAGATGCTCATGGCATGGTAATGCTCGGGGGCAACCCCGTCAAAGGGGGCAGGCTTTAAGACCGCCTCGGGGGCGGAGCAGAATCTCTCTTCCGTAAAATCGGGGGGATAATAGTCTCGAAGTCGGAACATACAAAAAACTCCCTTCTTTTTCTATGATTCCAGTATACCCCATAATTCCCTCCCTTGCAAGTTTCTATTTCCAAAAAGGAGCAGCTTCTATGAAGCATTTGAATATCGGCATCTTCGCACAGGTGGATGCCGGAAAGACCACCCTCTCGGAGGCGCTGCTGTACTGCAGCGGTCAGCTCCGCAAATTGGGACGGGTGGATCACAAGGACAGCTTTTTAGACACCCACGGCTTAGAGCGCAGCCGTGGTATCACCATCTTCTCCAAGGAAGCACGGTTTCAGACCGATCAGCTCAGTATCACCCTCTTAGACACCCCGGGGCATATCGACTTTTCCCCGGAGGCAGAGCGTACCATGCAGGTGCTGGACTATGGAATCCTGCTCATCAGCGGCACAGACAGCGTGCAGCCCCACACCCAGACGCTCTGGAAGCTGCTGCGGCGCTATCATATCCCCACCTTTCTCTTCTTTAACAAGATGGATCTGCCCGGGGCAGACCGGGAGCAGCTGCTCCGGGATGCAAAGAAGCTGCTGGATCCCGCCTGCACGGACATCGCAGATCAGGAGGCCATCGCCCTCTGCGAAGAGGATGTGATGGAGTATTACCTGGAGACGGGAGAGGTGACAGACGGGCAGATCGCCGATCTGGTTGCAAGGCAGTTGCTTTTCCCCTGCTTCTTCGGCTCTGCCCTGAAGCTGGAGGGGGTGGACACCCTGCTCTCCGCCCTGGAGCGCTATACGCTGCAGCCCCATTACGGCGAGGAATTCGCCGCCAGAGTGTTCAAGATCTCCAGAGATGCCCAGGGAAACCGCCTGAGCTTCCTGAAGGTTACAGGCGGCAGCCTGCAGGTCAGAAGTCTGCTGCGCTACAAGACTGCCGAGGGCGAGGAGCTGGAGGAGAAGATCACCCAGCTGCGCCAATATTCCGGCGCAAGCTTTACCCAGGTGGACAGCGTGCCGGCAGGGCAGATCTGCGCCGTGCTGGGCCCCGGCGCGCTGGCCATCGGCAGCGCTCTGGGCGCTGCCCAAAAGACAGGCGATCCCCTGCTGACCCCCGTGATGAGCTACCGCATCCGCCTGCCCATTGGGGCAGACGATCGGGTGATCCTGCCGAAGCTGAAGCAATTGGAGGAGGAAGATCCTCAGCTGCAGATCCTCTGGGATGAGCAGCTGCGCCAGCTCCGGGCCAGGCTCATGGGGCAGGTGCAGATCGAGGTGCTGCAGAGCCTGATCCGGGAACGCTTTGACCTGGAGGTCACCATGGACAGCCCCATGGTCTCCTACCGGGAGACCATCGCAAACACCGTAGAGGGTGTGGGGCATTTCGAACCCCTGCGGCACTATGCGGAGGTTCATCTGATCTTAGAGCCCCTGCCCCGGGGCAGCGGCCTGCAATTGGGCAGCATCTGCTCCGAGGATGCCCTGGATCGGAACTGGCAGCGGCTGATCATGACCCACCTGTCAGAAAAGACCCATCTGGGCGTACTCACCGGTTCTCCCATTACAGATGTAAAGATCAGTCTTGCCGCAGGACGTGCCCATATCAAGCACACCGAGGGCGGCGACTTCCGCCAGGCTCCTTATCGAGCGGTACGTCAGGGCCTGATGCAGGCAGAGAGTCTGCTCCTGGAGCCCTTCTACCGCTTTACCTTAAAAGTCCCCACAGGGCAGATCGGCAGAGCCATCCAGGATATCAAGACCATGGGCGGCCGCTTCGACCCCCCGGAGCAGGAGGGAGATCTCTCTGTGCTGCAGGGCTTTGCCCCTGTTTCGGAACTGCAGGACTATATGAGCCAGCTGATCTCCTATACCGCAGGCAAGGGGCAGCTGAGCTGCCAGGTCTCCGGCTACGAGGCCTGCCACAATGCGCAAAAGGTCATAGAGACCATGGGCTATGATGCCGAAAGTGACCTGCAGAACTCCCCCGACTCTGTCTTCTGCTCCCACGGTGCCGGGATCAACATCAAATGGGATCAGGTATTCTCTCATATGCACCTGGAGAGCGTACTGCGGGAGAAAAAGGAGGATCGCCTTCCCCTCTCTCCCCCACCCGTCCGCAGGCAGAACCTGGATCTGGACGAGAAGGAGCTGCAGAAGATCATCGAGCGGGAGTTTGGCCCGGAGAAGCGGATCTTATACCGTCCACCCGCAGCCACAAGCTCACCTCATGTAGAGCTGCCGCCCAGGAAGAACGAATATCTGATCGTGGACGGCTATAATATGATCTTCGCCTGGGACGGCCTGCGGCAGCAGGCCCAGGAGGATTTGGCAGGTGCCAGAGAGCGGCTGCTGGATCTATTGAGTAACTACCGGGGCTTTCACCCCTGCGAGTTGGTGGTGGTCTTTGACAGCTACCGGGTCAAGGGCGGCCTGGGCTCCAAGACCAAATACAACGGTCTCCGGGTGGTCTACACCAAGGAAAATGAGAGCGCAGACCTGTATATTGAGGCGCTGGTGGGACGGATCGGCAGGAACTATGCCGTGAAGGTGGCTACCTCCGATGCCCTGATCCAGCTATCTGCCCTGCGCAGCGGTGTGCTGCGGATCTCGGCCAAGGAACTGCTGGATCAGATCGAACGCACCGATGAGCAGATCGCCCAGGTGATCAAGCAGCTGCGCCTGGAAGCCCAGCGGGGCGACAAGGTCTTCAGCCCCATGCAACAACTGAAAAAGGAGACAGATATACCATGAAACAGATCACCTTGGGCTCCACCGGCATCACCGTTCCTCAGAATGCCTTCGGTGCCCTTCCCATCCAGCGCATCAGCCATCAGGCTGCAGCAGAGCTGCTGCGCAGCGCCCATGCCGGGGGCATGACCTTCTTTGATACCGCCCGGGGCTACTCCGACAGCGAGGAGAAGTTAGGTCTCGCCTTTGGCGGCAATTGGGACGGGATTTACCTGGCTACCAAGAGCGTCTCCCGAAATCCCGAGGCTGTGCTGGCTGATTTAGAGACCTCCCTGAAGCTGCTAAAACGGGACTATATCGATATTTACCAGTTCCATAATGTGGATCGCTGCTACCGTCCCGGGGACGGCACAGGGATGTACGAATGCCTGCTGGAGGCCAAAAAGCAGGGCAAGATCCGCCACATCGGCGCCACCACCCATAAGATCGGCATCGCTGAGGAGATCATTGCATCCGGCCTTTATGAGACCCTGCAGTTCCCCTTCAGCTACCTCTCCTCCCCCAGAGAGCTTGCGCTGGCGGAGAAGTGCAAAGAGGCCAATATGGGCCTGATCGCCATGAAAGCCCTGGCCGGCGGCCTGATCAATCGGGCAGAGGCAGCCTTCGCCTTTATTGCGCAGTATGACAATGTGCTGCCCATCTGGGGCATCCAGCGGAAAGAGGAGCTGGCGCAGTGGCTACACTTTTTTGAAGTCCCTGCGGCCATGAATGCCCAGCTGGAGGAATTCATCGATACCGAGCGAAAGAGCATTCTGGGCGAATTCTGCCGGGGCTGCGGCTACTGCATGCCCTGCCCTGTGGGCATCCAGATCAACCAGTGCGCCCGTATGTCCCTGATGCTCCGCCGTGCTCCCTCCCGGGATTGGCTGACGGAATACTGGCAGAAGGAGATCCAAAAGATCGAAAGCTGCCTGAACTGCGGACAGTGCAAGAGCCGCTGCCCCTATGAGCTGGATATCCCCGGCCTGCTGAAGAAAAACTATGAGGACTATCAGAACGTCCTCAGCGGAAATACAAAAGTCTGAACCCTAAAAATTGAAAGGAGAGCTGCCCCATGTCAACCCTGATGATCCGAAACCTGGCCGCAGTCGTCACCTGCGATGATCGTGACAACGTGCTCCACAATGTGGATATCTACTGCGAAGACGGTATCCTCCGCGCCATCGGCCCCAAGCTCCCCCAGACCGCAGACCGTGAGATCGACGGCGAGCATATGCTCTGCTATCCCGGCCTCATCAACACCCACCACCATCTGTATCAGCAATTTTCCCGCAATCTGCCCCAGGTGCAGAATATGGAGCTTTTCGACTGGCTCAAGACCCTCTATGAGATCTGGAAGAATCTGGATCGGGACGTGATCCGCCTCTCCTCTCTGACGGGCATGGGCGAATTGATGAAGAACGGCTGCACCACCTGCTTTGACCATCACTATGTCTTCCCCGCCGGCAGCGGCGACCTGATCGGCACCCAGCTGGGCGCTGCAGGGGAGCTGGGCATGCGTATGGTAGCCTCCCGTGGCAGTATGGACCTGTCTGTGAAGGACGGCGGCCTGCCCCCCGACAGCGTAGTTCAGACCGTGGACGAGATCCTGAAGGACAGCGTTGACCTGATCCAGAAGTACCATGATCCCTCCTTCGGCTCCATGCAGCAGATCGTTCTGGCCCCCTGCTCCCCCTTCTCCGTATCGGCAGATCTGCTGAGAGAGTCCGCCATTCTGGCCCGTCAGTACGGCGTGCGCCTGCACACCCACCTCTGCGAGACCCTGGACGAGGAGAATTACACCCTGGCCCGCTGCGGTCTGCGGCCCCTGGCCTATATGGAGAGCCTGGGCTGGATCGGCGAGGACGTATGGTATGCCCACGGCATCCACTTCAATGACGAAGAGCTGAAGCACCTGGCTGCCACCGGCACCGGCGTTGCCCACTGCCCCGTATCCAATATGAAGCTCTCCTCCGGCATTGCCCGGATCCCGGAGATGCTGGAGCTGGGCGTGAAGGTAGGCCTGGCTGTGGACGGCTCTGCCTCTCAGGACGGCTCCGACCTGCTGGAGGAGATCCGTGTATGCTACCTGCTGCACCGCCTGAACTCCTCTCACAAAGCCCCCTCCGGCTATGATATCCTGAAGCTGGCCACCCGTGGCTCTGCCTCCGTGCTGGGCAGAACCGACATCGGCTCTCTGGAAGTTGGCAAGTGCGCCGACCTCTTCCTGGTGGACAGCCGCCGCATTGAGCTGGTAGGTGCCTGCTACGATCCCAAGAACCTCTTCGGCACCGTGGGCCTCCGCAGCCCCGTGGACTATACCGTGGTCAACGGCAAGGTCACCGTGGAAAAGGGCACTCTGGTGGGCATCAACGAAGCCGAGATCACCCGCCAGGCCAACGAGGTCTGCACCGCCTACCTGGCAAAGTAAGTCTCTCAAATACAAATCCCCCTCAGAGCTTTCGCTCTGAGGGGGATCTTTTTGTGTGAGCTTTTATTACTTCAGGATCAAGCTGTTGGCTACAATGCCCTCGCCGATCACACCGATGCCATAGATGGCACCGCTGGCCAGGGTCAGGGTATTCAGGATGGATTCGCCGCCTGCCAGGTCACGGATCACATAGACCTCGCCGGTGAGCTCATCCATGATGAAGCTACGGCCATTGTAGTATTCGCCCCAGTAGCCGGGAACCAGACTCTGCTGAACCAGAGTCTTGTCCTCGGAAGTGAGGTCACAGGTGGTGAGCATGCCGCTCATGAAGCAGTCTACCATGTAGGCAGTGCCTTCCGTAACCAGCAGGTTTGCTGCCTGGACTTCCTGAGAGATCAGGACAGGCGTGACCTCGCCGGTACTCAGGTCGATTTCAGCAAGGACGGTGTTGTAGATCCACAGATCCTCGTCACCTGCAATGCCTGCCAGGTAGACCTTGCCGGTGGCTGCATCGTAGGACATATCCACGGGGGTGATGGGCAGCTCGGCGACCTCATAGGCCCAGGTGTCGTAGCTGAAGTATTCAGCCTCCACGACCGTCTCAGAGATGCCCAGACCCAGCTCGCTGCGCTGGAAGGTCTCGCCATCGATGGCATAGAACTTGCCGTTGATATCGTAGGAGTAGATCTTCTCGTCTACCAGGATGGAGGCGGCGATGGGAGCCTCTTCCTCGCTGTCGTCACGAACCACGGTCACGGCAGAGGTATCCTCAGCGCTGAAGCTGATCCACTGGGTGTTGGTCTCGTCGTAGGCATAGAACTTGCGCTCTTCTGCAGTAACGCAGACCACGCAATCTGCCTTCACGCCGTTGGAGGCGGTGGCGGTGATGGTGGCAGTACCTGCGCTGATGCCGGTGACAACACCGTCAGCAACGGTGGCCACATTCTCATCGGAGGAAGTCCAGGTGACAGTCTGATCCACAGCGGCCACGCTGACAGGCAGAACCTTGGCGGTCAGGGTGGTAGTGCCGCCCACATAGGTGGAGGCCTTCTCATTGACGACCACAGTGGTGGGCTCTACGGTCTCGGGGATGGTGGGAAGGGACTCGGGGATGGTGTACATTGCGGCCACTTCTGCGCCGCCGCCGATGGTACCCAGGCTGGTGGTAGAGCCGTCAGCGGTATTGACCAGGCGCAGGGAGCTGGTATAGTTGCTGTCAGCCTGTGCCCAGTAGACGTTGCCGGTGTTGTGGTCATAGTGCATGGACTGGAAGATATCGGCAATGGCGCCGGTTTCACCGATGAAGGTGGCTTCGCCGGTGAGCTTATCCATGGTGTACAGGCCGCCATCCTGGCTGATGGCATAGACCGTACCCTTGGCATCCACGGTCACGGTGGCCATGGTGATGCCGCTGTCGCCCACCAGGTAGACCTCGCCGGTGGTCAGATCTACCTGAGCCAGAGCGCCCTTTACATTACCGCCGTGCACCACAGCGTACATGGTGCCGGTGGTGTAGTCAAACTCCATATCACGGACGGTGTAGGCGCTGACCGCCAGCTTTTCGTAGCTGTAGTCGGTCAGGTTGATGATGCCCATGTTGTAGCTGACCTGATAGGTGGCGTTGTCCATGACCTGCATATAGGCATAGAGCTGGCCATCATAGTAAGCACCGGCAAGGATGCTCATGACTTCGGGTGCATCAT
>JAFQCY010000028.1 GCA_017399355.1 Oscillospiraceae bacterium | reverse complement strand
TCTCCGCTGCCGGTGTGCTGAACAGCCTGACCAAGGACTTTGTCCGCCCCGGCCAGGTGGTCATCGACGTCTCCATCAACTGGGATGCCAACAAGCCCAATGCCCGTGGCACCCTGGGCGCTATCGCCGGCGATGCCGTATTTGCTGAGGTTGAGCCCATTGTCGAGGCCATCACCCCCGTCCCCGGCGGTGTGGGCAGCGTTACCACCTCCGTGCTGATGAAGCACGTCATTGAGGCTGCGGAGCGGGCATGACCGCCCCGGTAAGCAAGGCCAGATGCTGTGAGCTGGATGCCCTGCGGATCCTCGCCTGCTTCTTTGTGGTGGTGATCCATACGGCCAACCGCCTGCCCTGGGGCCCCATGTCCCAGGCCACCTGGTGGGGCTGTAACCTCTACAGTGCATTGGTTCGTTCGGCAGTGCCGCTGTTTTTGATGATCAGCGGTGCAAACTTCCTGAGCCGTCCTGAGCCCCCGGAGTGGAAGGTCCTGCTGAAGAAGTATGTCCTTCGCCTTGCGGTGCTCTATGCCCTCTGGCGCTTGCTTTACGGCATCGACAGCTGCGGAATTGCTGCCCTCCGTTCTCTTGACGGCTGGCGGCAGATCCTCACCACCGAGCCGAAATATCATCTCTGGTTCCTGCCAAAGATGATCACCGCCTATCTGCTGCTCCCTGTCCTCTGGCTCATCGCCCGGGAACGGAATGGAAAATATCTGGATGGCTGCCTTTTGGGCGGCATCCTCCTCTATTTCCTCTCCCAGACTCTGCGGAATCTGCCCCTGGGCGGCAGCCTCAGCGGCCTTCTGACCGCCTTTGAGTACCCCATGAACTCCTTCCTGCTCTATATGCTTCTGGGCTACCGCCTCAGCAGCAGGGAGAGCAAGCTGGGGCTTCTCCCCCTGCTATTGGGCTTTGGCCTCAGCGCCTTGGCTGCGGCAGGGCTCAATGGCTGGCTGTCCCTCCGGAAGGGCGGCCTGGATGATACCATGTATAACCTCCAGACGGTTTTCTCTATGACGGAGGCGAGCTGTATCTTCCTGCTGTTCCGCCGATGGGGACAAAGGAGGCCCTTTGGCTGCAGGAAGCTCCTGACGGAGCTGTCTGCAGGCACGCTGGGTGTCTACCTGCTCCATGTATTTCTTTTGGAGCATCTGCAGCAGTGGCTGGGCGGCCCTCTTTCGACCGTTTCTCCGCTGATCTCCATCCCCTTGCTCAGCCTGGCTGTGTTTGGGCTCTGTATGGCGATCTCCTGCCTGATCCGGCGGATCCCTTGGGTGGGGAAATGGATCATGTAAAAAATAGGTGATCCACCATGAAAAACTGTAAATCCCTTGATTCTTCTCTGTTCCTGAAGCTGCTGTTTGCGGCTATGTCTCTGGCCTTCCTGATCTGTGCGGTGATCCTGCCGGATCGTGGGGCTATGTTCACCGGTCTTTGGACCATTCTGTCCTCTACCTGCAAGATCGCCACCAACACCTTTGATCTGGGCGGCTTCTCCGGTGCGTTCCTCAACGCCGGTCTGGTTGGACTGATTTGCACGGCGCTGTTCTTCCTGCCCAAGGCAAAGGCAACTGCCCCCTCGGTCATCGCCTTCTTCCTGACGGTTGGCTTCTCCTTCTGGGGCTTGAATGCCATCAATATCTGGTTCGGTATGCTGGGCGTGGCGCTGTACTGCCTGGTAAAGAAGGAGAGCCTGGGCTCTCAGGTCAATGCCATGATCTTTACAACCGGTATTGCTCCCCTGTATTCTGACCTGCTGCTGCGCTATCCCAATGCGGAGGCTGTGGGCTTCCACTGGGAGGGGCTGGCATTGGCGGTGGGGATCGGCCTTGCCGTGGGCTTTTTCCTCCCGGCCGGTCTTGCGTATGCGGCCAATGTCCATAAGGGCTTCGACCTCTACTCCGCTGCCGTTCCCGTGGGCATGACCGCCTTCTTCCTGAGAGCCCTGCTGTACCAGGTTCTGGGCGGCACGCTCCCCGGCGGTGCAAGTACCTCCCTGGAGGTAGGCTCCTGGCTCATTGTCAATCTCTTCTGTATCGGCCTCTTTGTCCTTTGCATCGTGGTGGCCATTCTCATGGGTTGCAGACCCAAGGACTATTGGAATCTGATGAAGGAGAGCGGCCACAGCTCCGATTTCATCCAGAAGTTCGGCAAGGAGTCTGTGCTGATGAATCTGGGTGTCTACGGCCTGTTCATCATGCTCTACTATAACCTGGTAGGCGCTTCCTTCAATGCCGTGACCCTGGGCTGCGTTTTCTGTATGCTGGCCTGCTGCGCCTCGGATTCCCATCCCGGCAACGTCTGGCCCATTATGGTGGGCTATGTGCTGGTCTCTTTCCTGTGCCAGTATCTGGCTGTGGGGGATTACTCCCAGGTCATCAACAACCAGTCCATTGTCATCGGCCTCTGCTTTGCCAGCGGCCTGAGCCCCATCTCCGGGAAGTATGGCTGGCCCTTCGGCATCATCGCCGGTGCCATGCACTTTGTGCTGGTCACCAGCGTACCCAATCTCCACGGCGGCTTCTGCCTCTATAATGGCGGCCTTACGGCAGCCTTTATCTGCCTGCTCTTCGTCCCCATTCTCCAGCGCTTCTGCAAGACCAAGGAAGAGCGTAAGGCATTGAAAAACAAATAAAAAAAGCATCCCCTGCAAGGAGAAGCCTTGCAGGGGATGTTTGTCCTTATGGATTTATTGGCCATACCAGTTGGAGTAGGCGATATAGTATTGACCGTGGGCCTCCACCACCAGCATGGTCTGCTCTATGATCTCGATCCCGCCATCATATTCCACCTGCATCGCCACATCGACCTCGTAGAAGGCATCGATCTCATAGATGTCATATTCCGGCGCATTGTTCCATTCCTCCCAGTATTCGTAGGAGGATCTCAGGCTGCTGCGGGCATCCCGCATTTCCGTATTGTGGAGCTGGTAGGTGGTAATACTCAGGATCTCATAGGAGATATGGTGGGCCTCCACCAGGGCTTCTGCCTCGGCCTCACAGTAGTCCAGCCAGAATTCGTAAAAATCCCGCTCATCCCGTATCCGGTACAGGCGGCTGTGCCAGTAGTCGAAATCCAGATCCAAATCGGTCTCATTTTCGTACCAGATCAGATCGTCCTCGATATCCTCGATCTTGTCATCCAGGTCATAGACGGTGGTGATAAAGTTTGTCCAGGGGTCAAAACCACGGAGCTCGCTGAGCTCGGCCTGGTCGCCCTCAAATTCAGCCTCCAGATACTCCTCCACCACGTCCTCGGGGGAGCTGCCGGAGAGCACGATCACCAGCACGATCACCAGGATCAGCAGCGTGGCCCCGGCGGCCATCAGCAGGGGAAGCCACCTGCCCTTCTTTTTGGGGGCAGGAGGGGCATAGGCAGGGCCGGGCATGGGATCGGCTACCACAGGAGGCGCTTCTAAGGCTGCGCCGCAGCCGCTGCAGAAATGGGAGCCGGCTTCAAGTTTTGTGCCGCATCTGGTGCAGAACATGGGAAAACACCCTCCTTTTTACGATCTACAGAATAGCGTCCTGATAGCGCAGGGCACGGACAGCTTCTCTGTCCAGCTCTCTCAGAGCGGTACCCTCAATGCGGTAAACATGATGGCACAGGCTCAATACGCTGGGACGATGGGTGGTGAGGATGCAGGTCTTTCCGGAGAGGGAGGTGATGTTTTTCAGCACCTTGCGCTCCGTCTCCAGATCCAGGGCAGAGGTGACCTCGTCCAAAAGCAGAATGGGCGCATCGGCCAGGATGGCACGGGCAATGGCCAGGCGCTGGTTCTGCCCCTCAGAGAGAGAACCGCCACGCTCCTTGATGGAGCTGTGGATCCCGTCCGGCAGAGCCCGGACAAAGTCCTCGGCGCAGGCCAGGCCGAGGGCACGGTAGATGTCCTCGTCGGTGGCATCGGGGCGCACCATGCGGAGCATATCCGCAATGGAGCCGGAGAAGATCACGTTATCCTGGGGCACATAGGAGAACATACAGCGGGTCGAGGGGGAGAGGGGGATCTCCTCCCCACCGCTGAGCAGCAGGGCAGAGCCGGAGGTGGGAGTCAGAAGACCCAGCAAAATGCGGAAGAGGGTGGTCTTTCCGCTGCCGGAGGCGCCGATGATGGCCACCATTTCCTGCTGCTTCAGCTGCAGATCCAGCTGCCGCAGCACAGGCTTTCTGCCGGAGTAGGCGAAATCCATCTTGCGAAGCTCCAGCTGATAGGGGGCATCTTCCTCCATCAGCTGCTGCACACGGTCGCCATATTCCTCCGTCTCTGCGGGCAAATCGAAAACCGTCATGACACGCTGGGCAGCAACGGTACACTCAATGGCAGCAGGCACCAGCTTGATCAGGGCGGTCAGAGCGGCGCTCACATAGCCTGCCATCTGGATAAAAAGGATCAGGGTGCCGAAGTCGATGGCCTCCAGCCAGAGCCGGTAGGCGCACCAGCCCAGGCAGAGATAGCTGATGATGCAGCTGCAGGCGGAGAGCAGGGTGGAATTGAGAATGGAGAAGCGGTTCATCTCCATGGAGACGTTGTAGTGCTTTTGCTGCACCTGATCCAGCCGCTTGCGGAAGGGGCCGGTCAGGTTAAAGGCTTTGATGGGCTGGACGTTCTGCAGGGTCTCCCCGTGGAAGGCCATCATCTCGCTGCTTACGTTACGCACTTCCTTGCTCAGACGGCGCATTTTACCCACAAAGGGCCTGGCTACCAGCAGGGTGAAGGGGGCCGTGCCAATGGCGAGCAGGGCCATGGTGGGGTCGAACCAAAGGATGATCAGCAGGGAGAGCAGAAACTGCGCCAGCTTGATGATCAGGGTGGGGACCCAGCCCAGCACGCTTTGGGAGATGGTGGTGACATCGGTGTTGATGCGGTTGAGCAGGTCGCCGGAGTGGAACTCCTGGAGGGACTGCCAGTCTGTGGAGAGGATCTTGCCATAGACCTCTGCCCGCAGAGCGTTGGAGATCCGCAGGTTGATCCTGGTGCTGAAATGGCCCACAAAGGCACCCAGGGCAATATTGCCCAGGGATACCAGCACCACCAGCACACCCAGCTGCACCACACGCCAGCCGCCGCTGCCGCTGCCGCCCAGGTTGACGATGGTATTGATCAGGCTCTTGGAAAGCAGCGCCATCAGGATGCTCATCAGGGTGGAGATCAGGCCCAGGAGAACGTAGAGGAAGATCGCCTTCTTATAGGGCCGCATATGGACATAGATCCAGCGGGTCTCCCGGTAAACCTCCGAGAGGGTACTGCCCTGACGGGGGGCTTTTTGTTTACGGAATAACGCCAAAAGGTGACCTCCTTTCCGGGCCAATGGAATGTCTTACTCAGTGGCTCCGGGGTTATTGATCTCATGGGTCAGCTCCTCAGCGCTGACCTCGTCGTCCGATTCATCGGCACGGTAACGCTTGTAGCTGTAGCCGTAGCCGTAGTTCTTGCCGTAGTGGTAGCCGTAGCCGTAACCGGCGCCGTACTTGGAGCCGTAGCCATAGCGGGTGGTACCGGCCTGGGTGTGGTTCAGTACGCAGCCCAGGAGGGTAACATTATCCGAGGACAGGGCCTGGATGGTATCCAGGATCTGGGCGGAATTGGCATGGTCCTGGCGCACTACATAGACCGTGGCATCGGTATACTTGGCCATGGTTGCGGTGTCGGACAGGATGCCTGCCGGGGGAGAGTCGATGATCACGAAATCCAGCTTGGTACGCAGCAGGTCGATGATCTGCTTCATACGGGGAGAGTCCAGCAGCCTCTGCGGCGTGTCGGTGGTTTCATCACCGGAGAGCAGCAGCATGGTGGAGTGGGGGACTGTCAGCAGGCGGAAATTCTGAGCGCTGCCGCTGAGAACCTCTACCAGACCGGCAGAAGGCTCCTTCACACCCAGAGAGCCCTTCAGGGACTGCTTGCGCAGGTCTCCGTCAATGAGGATGACACGCTTGCCCTCCGAGGCCAGGGAGAGCGCCAGGTTGGTGGCAATGGTGGTCTTGCCTTCGTTGGGCAGGGTGCTGGTGATCAGCAGCACCTTGCTGTCTGAGGATTCCAGGGTCTTCTGCAGCTTGACACGGAGGTTCCGGATGGACTCGTTGAACACGGGATCCACCCTGGCGTTGGTGATGGTGATGGGGGCATCGCTGTTTTTGGTGCGCCGCTTCAGCCGTACCTTGGGGATATAGGCCAGGCACTTCAGATTGAGCAGCTTCCGCAGATCCTCTGCGGAGTGGACGGTTTTTCTGGTCAGAGAGAAGAGCAGGATCAGTACAGTGCCCAGGGCAAAGACCATGGCGCAGAAAGTGATACCGGAGGAGCGTGCAGTATTCTTGTTAACGGGAGCTCTGGGAGGGGAGGTGGGGCAGTTGATCACGGTGATCTGGGTATCGCCCAGAATGCCGCTTGCTGCCTGCTCGTAAGTATGGATGGTGGCAAGAAGGATGGAATAGGCATCCTGAGCGCTGTTACTGGTAACCGTCATCTTAAATAAGCCGGTGTCGCCGGTGGAGGTGGCGGTGATCTCGCCGTTGATATAGCTGACATCCAGCTCACGGATGATCATCTGCTGGGCATTTTCGCTTTTGATCACATAGGGGAAGGTCTTGGACAGATATACGGCGGCTACCGCATCGATATAGGGGGATTGGGTGGTGAGGGTATTGGAGGCATAGGAGGCCTTTACGGCGAAGGAGGCAGAGGCGGCGTACTTGGGCGAATAGCTGCGATTCACCGACCAGTAGCGGTATCCGCCGGCCAGGATGGCTGCCGCCAGGACAAACCAGATCAGTCGTCTGGCAGCGGAAAGGAAGTTGTGGACAATAACAGCAAAGTTAAAGTTCAGAATGCCAAGGTTTTCGTTTTCATTCATTGCTCTTCTTATCCTCCTTCTTCTCACGTTTGCGGAATATAGTCTTGGCTTCCTTCTTCTTGTGACCGTAGCCGTAGCCGTAGTTCTTGCCGTAGCCATAGCCATAGCCGTAACCGTAGCCGTAGCCATAGCCGTACTTACCGGCAGGCATGACGGTAGCGCGGAAGGAGCGTACGTTGTTCAGGATGAAGCCCATAAACTCCGCAGGGGAATCGCTGAGGGCATCGATGCTGTCGTTGATGATCACGGCAGGAGCCAGATCCTGGCGAACCACCAGGAGGGAGGCATCAGAGGCATCGGAGATGACCTCGGCATCGGAGAACATACGCATAGGGGGCGTATCTACGATGATGTAGTCGAACTCCCGGCGCAGCGCCTGCAAAATAGGACGGAAAGAGCTGGCAGAGAAGGATTCTGCATCTTTGCGGCGCAGGGTGCGGGTCAGGAGAATGTGCAGGCCGCTGTCATTCTGGCGGATGATGGCCTTCTTCAGGCTGTCGGCGGTAAAGCCTCTGGTGAGGAAATAGCCGAAATTGGCATTGGGATCCGGTGTGGACTGGAAGATCAGGTTCTGGGCAGGCTTACGGAGGTCAGCGTCCACCAGCAGCACCCGGTGGTGTTTCTGGGCAAGGGACAGGGCAATATTGGCAGCTATGGTGGACTTTCCCTCGTTCTCATTGCAGCTGGTTACCGTAAAGACCCGGTAGCCCTTTCGCTCCCTGGCATGCTCCAGGCGCACCCGGAGCTGGTGGAGGGTCTCCGTATAGTAGAAGCTGCAGGTGGGGCTGGTGATCAAAAGGGCCTGCTTGCGGTGCCGCAGGAAGGACCGCAGGGTAGGATATTTCTTCTCGTGATAGATGGTGGCCAGTAGCTTTCCGTCTACCTGGCGCTTGGCACCGTCGGTGGTCTGGATGGTATCTGCCTGGATGGACATCATCACCAGCAGCAGAATGATCAGGGCCGCACCGATGGGGGCAGAGAACTTCAGCAGCGTGGAGCGGGTGGAGGAGTTGTTTGCCGCAATGGGCACGGAAGGGCCGTTGATGTTATCCAGATAGGCCAGGGTAAAGACCTTTTTGGAGTATTCACCGTGGCTGTCCATCAGCGCCAGGGCGCTCTTGTAGGCCAGCTCCGGAGAGTCGGCCGTCACGTCCAGCAGCAGAATATTGGTACTCTCGGGGGCTTCGGTGGAGATGGATGCGGGGAAGGAGCTGAGCCCCATGCGCTTGGCGGCGGCATCGCGGACCAGATCGCTGGCGATCACCTCGCCAAACTGCTCCACAATGGTATCCGTCACCGAAACGTTACTCACGGTGGTGCCTGTGGCGCTCTTGGTGGTGACGGCGAAGGTGACGGAGCTGGTGTAGGAGGGGGTGATGGCAATGCTGAAGAACAGGTAGACGACCATCACCGCCACCAGGGTGGCTACCGGCACCATCCAGAAATGGCGGAGTATGTAGCGTATGATACACAGCAGGTCATAATTCGCCCATTCAATTTTTCTGTGTTCCTTCATGGCCTGCCCTCCTTACTCTATCACCACGGTCAGTATGGCCGTGTAGGACAGATTTTGTGCATTGGTGTAGGTGTAGAACACCTGATAGGAGCCTCTGTGGGAGGTATCCACCTCGCTGAGGATCTCCACTTCGCCGACATCGATCTCGCTGCCGCCCTGAGTCTCCCGCACTACGGCAATGTGATCCCGCAGCCGCTCTTCCGTGAGGGGCTCGCCCTTGGGGACATAGATCAGGTAGTTTTCCAGACGGATCACCGGGTGCAGGGTGGTGATGTTGCGGATTTGCACCACTGCGTCAATGGAGGCTGTATCGCCCAGGGAGTTGGTCACGCTGATATGCAGAGGATAATTGCCCTCAATGCTGTTGGTGAAATTGTTGGAGTTGATGCGGATACGGCTGGTGATGTCGCCATCCAGCACGTCCGTGGCGGTGACATAGCCATCCAGGGAGGCCTCAGCGCCTACGTTGTAGATCAGCGCTTCGTCAATGGAGAAGGTGGGGGTGCGGTAGTCTGTGTAGGTGACGTAGCGGTTGTAGGTGCAGATGTTGGAGGAGGAGTCAAAAACCACATAGGAGACCGTGGCAGAGGACTTGCTCACCAGCTGGGAGACCTTGCGCACAATGATGCGGTCTGTAATATCTCCGTCCACATCGTCTGTGGCGGTGAGACCGGCGCAGAGCTCCTTGTCCGTGGCATTGACGCTGACATACAGGGGCTGCCCGTCACAGACGATCAGGGGAGCCTCGTGATCCAGCATCAGCCGGTCATAGGCAAACAGGGCACAGAAGGCCACGGAAATGACCAGGAATATGCAAATTACGGCGATTTTTAGATTTCTCATAGTGTTTTTCCTCTTATCTTTTACAGATCCGGCGGGATGACGGCCTTGTCTGAGATGATGTGCAGGGGATTGGTTTGCAGCAGAAGCTGGGCATATTCCGCAGAGCAGATGCGGCTCAGAGCGGTGGTCAGGGAGCGGAAGCCGGTAGGGCGGTAGTAGGGGTGATGGGCATCGCTGGCGATCACATGGGCCAGCCCGTGGCGCAGCAAATAGGTGGCTGAGTGAGCAGCGCCTTCTCCCAGGCGGCCTAAGATACTGCCCTTGTTGACCTGGAGGATGTAGCCCTCCCGGAACCAGCGGTGGGCCACCTCCGGCGTCTCCTGAATGGCTTTGTAGCGCTCCGGATGGGCCACCACGGGGATATAGCCCTTGTGGCGGATGAGGCGTAGCTTTGCGCTCATGTCCTCTGCAGAGGTGAGGAAATCAAACTCTGTCAGCAGATAGCGGGAGTGGTTCAGGGTGACCACCAGCTCCTCCTCCAGCAGCTGCTCCAGGTTTTCTCCGTGGGCGAAAAGCTCCGCACCGGGCAGCACGGTCAGGGGAATGTGGTGCTGCTTCAGCAGCGCCTTGAACAGGCCAAAGACCTCCCAGTAGCTCCGGCTGCGGTAGTTACCCGGCATATATTCAATATTGCAGTGGGGCGTGGCCACAACGACGTCCACCCCGGAGCGCAGGGAGTGCTCCGCCATTTCGCAGGCCATGGCGGCATCCCTTGCGCCATCATCCACAAAGGGGAGAATGTGGCAGTGCAGGTCGATCATAGGTTGCTGAAAACTCCTTCTGAGGGCTGGCTGGCAATAAAGATTCGGAGCGTAGGCAAGTGGCACACTCCTCCAGAATACACTTAGACTATAGTATATCATATGCCATATATCTTTTCAAGCGTATTTTCCTCCGGATCTCCTCCTTTTTGCGAAAAAAGCCCGGGAAAGTCCAGATTTTGGAAAGCTTTCTGAAGCAAAGGAAGCAAAGGAAGGGAACGAAGCAAATGAAGCTGTACCTGTACCTGTACCTGTTCCTGTACCTGTACCTGTACCTGTACCTGTCTCTCCCTCCGGGAGAGTATGAGAGGGGGGCGGGCAGAACCGCAGCCGAAGCCGGTCTCTTCCCGGGGAAAAGCTGCCGGTTCCGCCGCTTCACCGGAGGGCCGGAAAAGGGCTGTATCGGGCCTCCGCCGTGCCTAAGACACAGGATGAAAAACACCGTTCAAAATGGCAAATTTTCCGTAGAATTGGGATAGATTTTTTCGGCTTGAGCAGGGAATTCTTCTTGCATTGCGCATTGCTTTGTGGTAAGATTATGCTGTATATGTATTGCTGAAAATATACCTGTTTCAGGAAAATCGGTACTTTTTTCCCGATTTTCGAACCCGGATCCCTGCACTTCTGCGGCACATCCGGCTGCCGCCCGCAACCCCATTGATTTCGCAAGTAAACATAAGGAGGAAATGTTTATGAAATTGACCAAAAAGCTGCTTTCAATGCTGCTGGTGCTGTGCATGGTTCTCTCCATGCTCCCCACCGTAGCACTGTTTGCCAGCGCCGCTACCGGTGACACATATACGCTTGTTACCAATGCTTCTGACTTGAGCGTTGGTGATACGGTGATTATTGTCGCCAGCGGCTCAAATTTTGCACTGAGTACAACGCAGAATAGTAATAACCGTGGCCAAGTTTCTATTTCAAAAAAGAGCGATGATACGGTAGCGTTCGTCACCGATTTGCAGGAGTTGGAACTACGAGCAGGCAAGACTAACGGAACCTACGCCTTCTACACTGGCTCAGGTTATCTCTATGCTGCCAGTTCTAGCAGTAACTACCTGAGAACCGAGACGACTCTTTCGGCAAATAGCTCCTGGTCGATTTCAATTTCATCTACGGGAGTAGCAACGGTTAAAGCGACCGGATCGAATACTCGCAATTGGATGAGATACAATAGCAGTAGCACGATTTTCTCTTGCTATGGTAGCGGACAGGCTGATATTGCCATCTATAAAAAGACTGTAACTGCGCCTTCTTACACCATTACCGCTGTCTCCAATAACACTGCCTATGGTACGGTTGAGTTAAGTGGCTCCACCATTACAGCTACCCCCAAGACCGGCTATGAGGTTACGGGATATACGTTGACCAGCGGTATGGCGGACGTTACGCGGAACGGTAATGTCTTTACCGTCGCAGCGACTTCCGATTGCACGGTTCAAATCAATTTTGCCGCTTTGCCCACCTACACCCTCACGCTCAATGAGAACGGCACTATCAGTACCTCTTCCAACTATGCCGGTGCTGAAGTAACGCTGCCTTCCGCAAAGAATGTGGGCGACTATACCTTCCTGGGTTGGAAGGCTGACACCGATGTCAGCGGTGTTACTTCTCCTGATGATCTGATGGCAGCAGGCAGCAGCTATACCATGCCCGCAGCCAACACCACCCTCTATGCGGTCTATGCCAAGGTTACCGAGGGCGGTAGTGTAGCAGTAGAGGCTTTCACCGTAGGTGACACTGGAAACTATGTAATTGTTGGTGTAAACGGTACCAGCTATTATGCACTTCCAACTTCTCCTACAGTCGAAAGTGGCAAGATTACTGGCGTGGCAGTTACTGTCAGTACAACAGAAGATGGTGTCCTGTATGTCGGCGAAGCAGATGCGGAAGGAAAAATCTGGACGATTGCGACTGCAACAAATGGATATACTATCTCTGATGGCACCAAGTATATTTACCATTCCAATGGCGGTTCCAGTGGCACAAACCTCTCCTACGGAAATAGCACAAGCTATACATGGTCTGTGAAGGCTGACGGCGACTATGTGAAGCTGTATGGTATGAGCGGTTCTACTGAAGGCTCCCGTGGTATGCTGATGAATACCAGCAATGTATTTGGTGGGTATTCTATGGGCAACTGGTCCAGTTACTGCAAGACAATGATTCTTCCCGTGGGCGGAACAGGTACCACCTACTCCGACTGGACTACCGCTCCTGCCGGCACGGCGCTTCCCACCTATACCCTGACCTATCATGCCAACACTACGGATACTGTTACCGGCCTGCCCGAGGCGGTTTCCGGTATCACCGAGGGCACGGACTACACCCTCTCCGATGCCACTCCCGTCCGCTACGGCTATGACTTCTACGGCTGGGCGGCCTCTGCTGCCTCCGAGGACAAGATCACCTCTGTCACCGTCAATTCCGATGTGACTGTCTATGCCATCTGGCTGGAAAAGTCCAAGTATACCGTATCCTACTATGACTCCGATAACGGTGCGGCCATTGCCACCAAGGAATACTACGACGGCGATACCATTGCCGCCGCCGATGTTCCCACCGACTACCAGAAGCCCGAAGGCTTCACCTTCGTGGGCTGGTACAATGCGGCCTATAACGATCCTGCGGCGCCTTCCTATGTTGACCCTGTGGGGACTACCGTCACCGGTAACCTGACCTTCCGTGCGGTCTATGCCGCTCAGGGCGAGGGAAGCGGCGATGGCAGTACCTTCATCCTCCAGCTGAAGGACGACCCCACCATCTTCGTTGGCGCCCAGTATGGCACGAAGAGCTATGCGGACTATACCAACAGTGCCGCTACGGCTGCCGTCTACGGCATCGAGACCTCTATGGGCAACGATTATCTGTATTATCTGGACGGCACTACCAAGATCTATGTCTACAATACCGGCGACAGCACCAGCATCAGCTTCAGTACAACCCTGCCCTCCGGCTATCCCTGGCTGATTGAAGAAGTGGACGGCGTGACCACCATCCAGTCCACGGCTACCGGCACCAGATACTTCGCCTACAACAAGTCTGCGCCCCGTTTTGCTGCCTATGAAGGCACCGCCAACTATCCCCATGAGTTTATCAGAGTCAGCGCCGGCGACCCTGACTACTACACCACCGATCCGGTTGTCCCCAACAGCTATACCGTCACCTGGATGTCCGAGGGCGCCCAGTTCACCACTACCACCGTAAGAGAGGGCGGCACCATCACCGCTCCCGGGACCAATCCCACCAAGGCAGACAGCGGCAATAAGTACTACACCTTCGCCGGCTGGGCTGCCTCTGAGGGCGGCACTGTGCTCACCGACTTCGGCACAGCCGATGGCGACAAGACCTTCTATGCCGTCTTTACCGAGGGTACTTATGCCACGGTCAACTGGGTCATTGACGGCACGACCGAGACCGAGTATTACAAGGACGGCCAGACTCCCACCCATGCCACTCCCTCCAAGGAGTCTGACGGCACCTATTCCTACACCTTCTCCGGCTGGGATCCCACCCCCACGGCGGTCACCGCAGGGGAGACCTACACCTACACCGCCCAGTTCACCCAGAGCGAGATCCGGTATGTGGCATCTCTGGTGCTGAACCCCGCCTCTGTCCGTGTGGGCAAGACCTCCACGGCTGTGGGCAAGCTGAGCTTTGGCGACACTGAGGCCACCGACTATGTCCCCGTCTACACCTCCTCCGAGACGGCTGTGGCTACGGTAGATGCCTCCACCGGCGCCATCTCCGCTCTGACCGTGGGCACCACCGACATCACCGTCACCTACACCGTAAATGGCAATACCTACACCGCCACCCAGACCCTGACGGTTACTCAGGGCACCTCCGGCGGCTATACCCTGATGACCAAGGCCAACACCACAGAGAACAATCCCGATTTCGACTGGTCCGGCGACTATATCATCATGGCCCGTGAGGACGGCAAGACCACGAGTTACAACAACTTCGAAATCATGACTCCTTACTGGGTCAATGACAGCGTTGCCCTTGTGGAAGACGGCGATACCAACCCTGTGCTCAGCGGAGTCACCGGAAACGGTGCTACCGATTCCGCAAAGAATACCTCTCTCATTTCCCTGACCATCAACGGAGACACGGCCACGGGCACCATTGACGATGCCTATAGCTATGGCACCGAAATTGAGATGGAATCTACCGGAGAAAACGACTTCACCGGCACCAACGACATCGAGTATCAGATTTTTGACCGCATTGTCAGCGTGGATGACCGCTTTGCCTTTACCATCGAACTGGTCGATGACGTGCAGGGTTACTATACGATCCGTATTAAGGGCACCAGCTACTATCTGGCCAATGTCCAAACCGGCACCTCCGGTAACAACGGCATGCAGTACGTTTTGGATGCCAGCACCTCTGATACCACAGCACTGTGGCATATCCGCTGGGCAGAAGAATCCGATTCCTTAGCGACCAACTCTGTCAATGGCTTTACCCCCGACCAGATCATCATTGAAAGCGTATATGCCAAGCAGCAGGCCGGTGTTAGCCGTGCGATCCTGCTCAATGATACCGGCAACGCAACAAACTACGGTTCCCGCTTCCGTGTTTATGGTCAGGATGCTTACAAGAACGGCTTGGGTACCTGTACCGATGACGACTCCGGATCCATCATCTACAGCCTGCTCCTCTTCGGCAATCCCAACCCCTTCAATGCCCAGATCTATTATCAGGGCGATCAGAAGACCATTGCCAACCCCGTGGAGCTGCCTCAGGGCATGATGATCCCTGCTGATCTGGAAAGCGCCCTGACTCCCGATATTGCCGACTATCCCAACTGGACTCTGGTGGGGGATGCGGTCTGGACCCTGTCCGATGACTCCTCCGGTGTCATGAGCCTGGATGCTGCCACCGGCCAGCTGCTCCTGAACTCCGCTGAGCAGGGCGATTACGCCATCGTCACCGTCACCTATACCGTCCACGACAATATCAACAACAAGGACTACAGCATCTCCACCCAGGCCAAGGTAGTTGTCACCGCCTCTCTGGAGACCTACTCCACCATCATCTTTGAGACCGAATCCGGCAAGGATACGGAGGTTCAGTACACCGTCAATGCCGGTGTGGCAAGCCTGCCCCTGGACTACTATGTGGTCAACGACAAGACCGGCGAGAACAGCAAGACCGGTACCGTGGTGGAGGGCGGCACCCCTGCCTGGACCGCAAGCTCCACCAATGGCTATCCCGTCTCCATCACCGATGGTGTGCTGGATCTGAGCCAGGTCACCGGCAAGGATATCATCCAGATCACCCTCACTGGCGTCAAGGGCAATAATGTCAATGCCTCTCAGGCCACCTACAAGGTCTATGTGATCACCACACCCAAGCTGGTTGCCGATACCGCAACCATCACCGATAACACCACCCCCATCAGCATTGATGTGCTGACCAACGACCAGAACCTGCCCGAGGGCGCCGTGATCTACGGCCTGGGCAAGACCACTGCCGATATCGCCGCCTCCCCCGTGACGCAGGATGTTGCCATCGGTACCTTCGGCTCTGTGTCCGTGGTAGACGGCAAGGTGCAGTATACGCCTTCCGCTGAAGTAGGCGATGGCGATCAGGTGGTATTCTACTACGCCATCAACGACAACGGCACTGTCTACTATGCCCAGGTCACCGTCACTGCCGACATCACCAACGAGAGCCCCGATGTTCAGCCCGGTGACGTGGTCTACAACCTGGTCACCAAGGAGATCGTCCCCGATCCCGATGACTATAACTTCACCGGCGACTACGTCTTCCTGGGCAGAAAGTCCGGCAAGATGGTGGACCTGAACCAGTTCCAGATCCTGACCCCCGACTGGAGCGGCGACAGCGTCTGCATTGAGGAGAACGGTACTGCCGCAGCCAACAATGCCTCCTTCGTTGTCCTGGGCGACATTGCCGACAATGTGGCCACCGGTACCATCCCCACCGCCTATTCCTCCGGCGCTACCGCCTCCGGCAGCTATATCCGCATGGAGACCACCGGACGCTACGACTTCACCGATGCCAACGGCACCGATCGCACCATTCTCGACCGCATCACCTATGTCAATGAAGGCTTCGTCCTGACCATTGAGCTGGTGGATGACGTCAATCTCTATTACACCATCCGCATTAAGGGTACCAACTACTATCTGGCAAACGCCAACCTGACCGGTTCCGGCAACAACGGCATGGAGTTCACCAATTCCCCCAGCCTGGACGATACCACCATGCTGTGGAAGCTCCGCTGGGCCACCGCTGAGGACGGTCTGCAGACCACCGATGGCTATACCCCCGACCAGATCCTCATTGAGAGCGTTGCCGCTCTGAATGTGACGGAGCTTTCCACCGATGACGAGGGCAAGGCCACCCTGCCTCTGAGCCGTGCCATCCTGTTCAATAACCACGGCTGGGGCGCAACCAACATCGCAGAGGGCGCTCGGTTCCGTGTCTACGGCGAGCGTGCCTATGCCGACAAGCTGGATAGCGATGACTACGGCAGCGGCCTGTGCTACAACCTCTTCCTCTACGGCGCTCCCGTTCCCTTCACCGCTCAGATCCTTCAGGACGGCGAAGTGAAGACCGTGGCCGATCCTGTCACCGTCTCCGCGGGCCGTACCGCCGATGTGGATCTGGAGAGCCTGCTCCTGCCCGATATCGACACCGAGCCCAACTATGAGCTGGTGGGCGAGCCTGTCTGGGCCATCAGCGGCAACTCCGCCACCGCCAACGGCGCTGACATTCAGCTGACCGATATCAACGAGGGCACCTTCAATATCGGCTCTGCCACCGAGGGCGCTTATGCCTATGTCACCGTCACCTATACCGTCTACGACAAGCAGAACGACAGCACCCACAAGGTCACCACCGATGCCCGTATCGTCATCACCGCCGAGGCCCAGAGCTTCAACGGCGTGATCTATACCGGCAGCGACTCTGCTCCCAATACCGTCAGCAAGAACATTGTCACCGGCACTCCCGTGGAGCTGGACTATTATGTGGTCGATAATATGACCTCCCTGACCAGCCTGGATGCCGCCTGCGGCTTCACGGTCAATACCGAGCTGGATCCCGACCTGGTCTGGGCCGCTGCTGATACCCAGCGCAATACTTATCCCGTTACCTACGATGCCGAAACCGGCAAGTGGACGGTCAATACCACCGGCGCAGCCGCCGGCGAGATCATCACCGTCACCATGACCGGCGCTCAGGCCAAGCTGGATGGCAACCTGGATTACTCCGCCATTGCCAACGAGCCCAGCTTCAAGATCTATGTGGTGGATACCCTGCAGCTGGTAGCGGACGAGGCCACCCTCTCCGATACCAATGCCCTGACCATCGATGTCCTGGCCAACGACCTGAACCTCTATGAGGGCGCTGTGATCCATGGCCTGGGCCTCACTGCCTCCGACATCGCTGCCAACGCCCAGACCGCCAATGTGGCCATCGGCACCTATGGCACCGTGTCCGTGGATGCAAGCAACCATGTGATCTTCACTCCCTCCGCCTCTGTGAAGGAGGGCGATGTGATCACCTTCTACTACAGCGTCCTGGGTCAGGATGGCTCCAGCTACTATGCCAAGGTCACCATCACCGTAGACGGCCTCACCGCTGAGGGCAGCCTGACCACCGACTCCCTGGTCATTGACTTCGGTATCCCCGTTACCTTCAGCCCCACCGCCAATGATACCGGCGACTTCGCCAATGCGGCCGTTACCGGCCTGAAGGCCGCCGCCGATGGCGCTGCTGCATCCCCCCTGAGCCTCAGCGAGGGCAATGCCGTGCTCAATGCCGACGGCACCGTCACCTTTACCCCCACCAAGATCATGACCGCTCCCGCCGTATTCTACTACACCGTGCAGTACAAGGAAGAGGTCTTCACCGGCACCGTCCAGATCATCCCCGCCACCAATGTCTACTATGAAGACAGCCTGAATGACGAGGTCTTCAGCTTTACGCCCACCGCCGCCTGGGCTGCCGTCGGCACCACCGATGAGAGCGCCCAGCAGAGAGCGGACTTCGTCGGCGATATCAGCAGCAATGTCTACGGCTATGACGATGCCTACAAGGGCTTTGCCACCTACTCCCTGGGCTCTGCCCATGTGGCAACGGTAGATCCCACTACCACCCTGGCCAAGGTCGACTTCGACTTCTACGGCACCGGCTTCGATATCATCAGCATGACCGGCGGCAACAGCGGCTATCTGATCATTGCCATTACCGATCCCGCCAAGCCCACAGAGGTGCTGTACCGCTATGTTGTGGATACCTACTATGGCTTCGTCTACTCCGAGGCCGGTGAGCAGGTCTATAACGACAAGGGCGAAGCCGTCTACACCTACGAAGAGGTAGGCGAGGGCAATGGCGAATACCAGCTGGTTTCCGGCCTGGAGGTTCCCGAGGATGCCGAGGTCTGGGAGGCCCTGGATGGTACGGTCTACTACTACAAGTATGTCGGCGACGGCAACGGCAACTATGCAAAGATGCCGCTCCTGCAGCATTGGATCCCCACCACCGATGCTTCTCAGAACTTCTACCAGATCCCCGTCATGAAGATCAACAATCTGGATCCCGATCTGTACCATGTCTCCATTGCGGCCTACTACAGCAAGTTCTATGACCATGCCGAGGATGGCTCCTACCAGTTCATCTTCGATGCCGTCCGCATCTACGATCCCTGCGGCAGCAGCGAAATCGCCACCGATGCCTATAAGGCAGACGGCGAGAACGGAGCCCACTATCTGAACCTCCGTGACGAGCTGATCAAGGGCAAGGAATCCGAGAGCGTAGACACCAGCGAATCCACCACCGAGAGCGAGGAGCCCACCGTTTCCTACACCGCCTCCTTCACCGTTCCCTATGGTGCTTCCGCCCCTGCCGATCTCAGCGGCGAGACCATCACCATGCCCGCTGCAGTACCGGCTCCCGTAAGCTACGATGCCTACAGCTACAGCTTCCTGGGCTGGGCAACCGCAGAGGCCGATAACGCCACCTCCGCTCCCACCTACTATGCCGCAGGCGCTGAGGTCACCCTGAGTGAGGATACCGACTTCTACGCCGTCTACACCTACACCACCGGCACCTCCACCGGCACCTCCTACACCCTGGTCACCGACGAGAGCCAGCTGACCGCCAATGCCAAGATCGTCATTGCCTCTGCGGAGTCTAACTACGCCATGGGCGCGCAGAATAGCAATAACCGTGCCGGTGTAGCTATCGCCAAGAACGGAAACACCCTGGTTACGGCTGACGGCTTGGTAGAATTCACCCTGGTGGATAACGGCGACGGCACCTATGCCTTCTATGATGGCAGCGGCTATCTCTACGCCGCAGCCACCGGCAGCAACCATCTGAAGACCCAGAATTCCATCGATAAAAACGCCTCCTGGACGATCGATGTGACAGATGGCGTAGCATCTGTTGTTGCAAAGAGTTCTAATAACCGCAATGTGATGCAGTTCAACCCCAATACTTCGAATGCGAACCCGCTGTTTGCCTGTTATGCATCTGCCTCTCAGAAGGCACTTGCTCTGTATCAGAAGGGCGGCTCTGCGACCTATTACACCACCGTTCTGGCGACTGCTGAGACTAAGCCCGATGCCTATGTGGCCTCTCTGGATCCCTCCAGCCTGACCATGAACATCGACGACATCGAGGAAGTCACTCCCAGCCTGAGCAATAACGGCGAGGCCGTATCTGACTTCGAGGTCAGCTACAGCAGCGACAATGAGGCTTCTGTCTATGCCGATGCCGGCGAGATCCTGGCCCTGGCCGCAGGTACTGCCACCGTCACCGCTACCTTCACCGTAGGCGGCACCGTGGTCGCCACCGCTTCCTGCTATGTCACCGTCAATGCAGCTACCTTCCGTGCCACCTTCACCGGTGTAGACGAGGCACATCTCCCCGCAGCCATTGAGGGTACAGCCATTGTGCTGCCCAATATGGGCGCTTCCGGCTACACCGTCGGCGGTGTGACCTACACCTTCCTGGGTTGGGTCGAGGCCAATGTGGACAATGTCTCCGAGGAGCCCGAATACTTTACCGCAGGCACTCCCGTCACCCTCACCGCCGACAAGACCTATATCGCCCTCTACAGCTATCCCACCGGCGGCTCCGACGGCAGTACCGTCAGCGGCTATACCAAGGTCACCACAGCTCCCACGGATTGGAGCGGCACCTACCTGATCGTTTACGAAAACGGCACCAATGCATATGTCTTTAGCGGCGAAGAAGCAGTAAACGGCTATGTTTCTGCTACGATCAGCAATGGCAATACCATCGCTGCCTCTACCGCATTGGAGAGCTGCGAGGTTACCATCGCAGCCATGGACAGCGGCTACTCCCTGAAGGTATCTAACGGCTATATGTACGGTACCAGCGGTAAAAATGCACTGAATTTCAACTCCTCTACTGCCCAGGTCAATACCATTGCCATGGGAGAGGATGGTGTTACGATCACCAGCAATACCTCTATCCTCCGTTTCAACAGTGCTTCCGATCAGATGCGTTTCCGTTACTACAAGAGTGGCCAGCAGCCCATTCAGCTCTATGTAAAGAACGCCTCCGGCGGTACGGCTACTTACACCTATACCACCGTCATTGACCAGGCCGTGACCTACACGGCAGAGATCCTGGCAGAGTCCACCAGCCTGGCTGTGGGCGGCACGACGGATATTATCTCCGTTCTGAGTGCTTCCGATAGCAGCACACCTGCCTACACCTCCGTCACCTGGACTTCCTCCAACACCGCTGCGGTATCCATCGTCTCTGACGGCGAGAGCTGCACCGCCACGGCGGAAGCAGCCGGTACCTCCAAGATCACCGTCACCTATGTGATCGATGGCATCACCAAGAAGGCCGAGGTCACCATCGTAGTCAGCGCCGCCAATGACGGCACTCAGCCGGACAGCTACTCCACCACCTATAACTCCGGTACCCGTGGTGTCACCTGCACCTCCCTGAGCGGCACCAATGCTGACCAGTACTACACCGGCTCTTACACCTATTCCGCACTGTCCCAGCAGACCGGCAGTACCCTCCTGAGCAGCCTGCGCAGCCTGACCACTTCCACCCACAGCACCACCACTTCCTATAACAATTGCCGTGACAACGCCTACAGAACCGATTGTCAGGAAGAGGA
>JAFQCY010000027.1 GCA_017399355.1 Oscillospiraceae bacterium | reverse complement strand
TGGCTTATCCCATCAACGATCTGCCCGAAGGCTACTATGTCCTCATGACCTGCGAATGCAAGCCCGAGCTCCCCGCTGAGCTGGACCGCGTGTTCAAGATCACTGACGGCATCCTGCGTTCCCTGATCGTCGCTGTCGAAGAGTAAGGAGGCCAATTCATGCTGAACCATATCGTTCTCATGGGTCGTCTTACCCGTGACCCCGAGCTCCGTCGGACCAATTCCGGCGTGGCTGTGGCCACATTCACTCTCGCTGTGGACCGTGACTTCGCAAGCTCCACCACCGGCGAGAAGGAAACAGATTTCATTGACATCGTGGCATGGCGCAATACCGCTGAGTTCGTCAGCAAGTATTTCACCAAGGGCCGCATGGCAGTGGTCTGCGGTCGTCTCCAGATTCGCAACTGGACCGACAAAGAGGGCAACAAGCGCCGCAGCGCTGAAGTCATCACCGATAATGTCTATTTCGGCGACTCCAAGCGTGATGCAGGCGACAGCTATGGCGCTGGCGCCTATGGCTCCGCTCCTGCCTACGGCTCTGCTCCGGCTTATGGTTCCGCTCCCGCACCCGCAGCCAACTATGGCTACAGTGCTCCTGCGGCTCCCGCTCCCGCATCCGACTTCTCCATGATCGAGGATGACGACAGCCAGCTGCCCTTTTAATTACTGAACTTTTTCACCTGAGTATTCGAAGAAGGAGGATTTCATCATGGCTAACGAGAAGGCTCGTCCCCGTAAGCGTAAGAAGGTATGTAACTTCTGCGTCGATAAGGTAACTGCCATCGATTTCAAGGAAGCAGGCAAGCTCCGCCGCTACACTTCCGAGCGTGGCAAGATCCTGCCCCGTCGTACCACCGGTACCTGCGCAGCTCACCAGCGTCAGCTGACCATCGCGATCAAGCGTGCCCGTCAGATCGCTCTGCTGCCCTATGTTGCTGACTAAGTACAAGCCAATCACCCCAAGGGAAAACCCTTGGGGTGATTTTTTTAGCAATGGATTTGGCTGGCGAATGTGACAAAACTGTAATGGAAATATGCCGCCAAAGATGATACCATACATTCAGAGGTGATCTTATGGAAAAGCTATTGTTGGTGGAGGACGATCTGACCCTTGTTCGGATGCTTCGCAGCTTTTTGGAGGGGGAGGGCTTCCGCACGACCACCGCTTCGGGGCAGACGGCGGCCATGGAGCAGATGGCCGCAGCGCAGCCTGATCTGGCCCTGGTGGATCTCTCCCTGGCAGAGGGCAACGGCTTTGCCGTCTGTGGGGAGGCGAAGCGCCTGGGCATTCCCGTCATTTTTCTCACCGCCTCCGGTGATGAATACAGCGTGGTGGCCGGTCTGGACATGGGTGCCGATGACTATATTGCCAAGCCATTCCGTCCCCGGGAGCTGGTCAGTCGCATCCGCAGCGTGCTGCGCCGCACGGGAAAGGGGCGCAGGGTAGTCACGCTCCGTGACCTGACTGTGGATACCGAGAAGGGCACGGTCACAAAGGCGGGGAAAGAGGTGTTCCTCTCTGCTCTGGAATACCGCCTTCTGCTGGTATTTCTCAACAGCCGAGGCCAGATCCTCAGCCGCAACCGTCTTTTGGAGGAGATCTGGGACAGCGCCGGAGATTTCGTCAGCGACAACACCCTGACGGTCTACATCAAGCGCCTGCGGGATAAGATCGAAACCGACCCCGCCCAGCCGAGCTTGATCAAAACCGTCCGTGGCCTGGGCTACCGTCTGGAGGGCTGAGGGATGGGCTATATTCTGTTTGCCCTGAGCCTTGGTCTCTGGGCGCTGCTGCTGCACCGGCGCAACCGAAGGCTGCGCCGCCTCAGCGAGGATCTGGATCACCTGCTCCATGACGGTACACCCCTGCCCATCTCCCAATATCGGGAGGGGGAGCTGTCCATTCTGGCCACCCAGCTGCAAAAGGTGACCCTGCGGCTTTTGGAGTCCGCAGAGCGCTCCCGCTCCGATAAAAAAGCGCTGGCAGACTCCCTCGCTGATATCTCTCATCAATTGCGCACACCTCTGACCACCATGAACCTGACGGCGACCATGCTCTCTGCAGCAGAGCTCAGCCCGTCCCGGCGGCAGGAGCTGACCGCTGAGTTACGAAATCTGCTCCATCAGACCCACTGGCTGGTGGAGACCCTGCTGAAGCTGAGCAAGCTGGATGCAGGCACGGTCACTTTTGCAAGGGAGGAGATCTCCGTGCAGCAGCTTTTACGCCATGCCCTTGCGCCCCTTGCGGTGCCAATGGATCTGCGGGATCAGCGCACGGAGCTTTGCTGCGCAGAGGAGCGCTTGGTAGGGGATCTGCGCTGGACGGCGGAGGCCCTGGGGAATGTACTGAAAAACTGCATGGAGCACAGCCCCACAGGCGGAACCATCACCGTCAATGCGGAGGAAACCGCTCTCTATACCGCCATCACCGTAGAGGATACGGGCGAGGGCTTCTCCCCGGAGGAGCTGCCCCATCTCTTTGAGCGCTTCTACAAGGGAGAGCATTCCACGGGCTACGGCATCGGCCTTGCCCTGGCCAGAACCATTATCGCCGCCCAGAACGGCACCATCCGTGCCATGAATACCCCACGGGGCGCAAAATTCGAGATCCGCTTTTACAAAACGGTTGTGTGACAGAACTGTCACAGGGCGGTCACGCACCTGTCACCCCGGAATGCTATCCTGATCTCAAAGGAGGTCATATTATGGAAATTTTAAGAGTGGAGCACCTGTCCAAGTATTACGGACAGGGTGAAAATGAAGTCCGGGCCCTGGACGATGTATCCTTTTCTGTGGAGAAAGGGCAGTTCTTAGCCATTATCGGCCCCTCCGGCTCGGGAAAATCCACGCTATTGCACATCTTAGGCGGTGTGGACCGTCCCACCTCCGGCAAGGTCTACCTGGAAAATCAGGATGTCTTTGCCCGAAATGAGGAGCAGATGGCCATCTTCCGCCGCCGCCAGGTGGGTCTGGTCTACCAGTTTTACAATCTGATCCCGGTGCTGAATGTGACGGAAAATATCACCCTCCCCGTACTCCTGGATGGGAGAAAAGTGAACCGGGAGCGGCTGGAGGATCTGATGACCACCCTGAAGCTCCGGGATCGTGCCGGGCATCTGCCCCACCAGCTCTCCGGCGGTCAGCAGCAGCGGGTCTCCATTGGCCGGGCGCTGATGAATGCCCCGGCGGTGGTGCTGGCGGACGAGCCCACGGGCAATCTGGACTCACGAAACTCTCAGGAGATCGTGGAGCTGCTGAAGCTGAGTAACCGCAAATACGGCCAGACTCTCATCGTCATCACCCATGACGAATCCATTGCCCTGCAGGCAGACCGGATCATCGCCATTGAGGACGGCCGCATCACCCGGGACGAGGTGATCCGATGAAGGCCCTGTACAAATTCACCTGGAGCGCCCTGTGGAAGAATAAAAGCCGCACCCTTGTGACGCTTCTGGGTATCATCCTGTCCGCAGCCCTGTTCACGGCGGTGACTACCCTGGGTGTCAGCAGCCGCAGCTATCTGATGGATGCCACGGTCTACAGCAGCGGCGACTATTTCCTCCGCTTTGACTACAGCACGGAGGAGCAGCGCACATTGGCTGCAGAGACAGAGGCGGTCAGCCAAATGGGCACCCTCTCCGCTCTGGGCTACAGCACCCTGCCCAACGGGGAGACTGACATTGTAGCTGCCGGTGACGATAGCTTTTTTACCATGTTCTCTCTGCGCCTGACCGAAGGCCGCCTGCCCCGGAATGGCAACGAGCTTGTGCTCCCCTTCAGCGCCTGGGAAGCCCTTGGAAAGCCTTCGCTGGGGGATTCTCTCAGCCTGTCTGTCACGCAGTGCTTCACGCCGCCGCAGGATATGACAGAGCTCAACCTCCCCACCGGAGACAAGACCTTTACCAAGACCTTCACCCTGGTGGGGATCTCCGAGGGGATCCCCCACCTGGACGATTGGGATCTGGATTGCAGCCATTTTTTCACCAAATCGGAAGAGAATCAGAGCGCTCTTTGGCATAGGCTCTTCCTGAAAACCGATCCACCCGAGGCGGCCTTCGAGCTGCAAAACCGCCATCTGGGGCAGGTGGATTCTCTGAACAGCGAGCTGCTGGCGCTCTACGGAACCAGC
>JAFQCY010000026.1 GCA_017399355.1 Oscillospiraceae bacterium | reverse complement strand
TCCACGAATTTCTTAATGTGTGCCACGTCCTCCAGGTTGCAGTTCTGGGGCATATACATGGGCGGATGGGCCCAGTACCAGGAGTCGTAGGTGCCGTTGTCGGCATTGAGCATATCGTAGCCCGCATCCTGCAGGTACTTGGCGGCACGCTCGGACTCGGCCATATTTCTGCCCACTTCCTTGTAATCCTCCCCGGGCATAGCGCCCTCGCAGAAGCCCTTCATCTTGGACTCCACGGAGTATCGCAGAGAGACGGGGAAATCCTTGCCGCAGGCCTTCTTGATCTCCTTGACCACCTCGGCGGCAAAGCGGTAGCGATTCTCGAAGCTGCCGCCGTAGTCGTCGGTGCGCTTGTTGAAGAACTCGATGGCGAACTGATCCAGCAGATAGCCCTCATGGACCGCATGAACCTCCACGCCGTCTACACCGGCCTCCTTGCAGAGCTTGGCGGTCTTGGCGAAGGCCTCGATGATCTCGTGGATCTGCTCCACGGTCATCTCGGGACAGGTAATATCGGGTGCCCAGCGTGCAGGCTGCGCACTGGGGCTGGCCAGCTCGTGGCTGGTATCCAGAATGGGCTTAATGAGGGCACGGGTGAATTTCTTCTTATGTAAAGGTGCTACAAGCTCGGTGATGGCCCAGGAGCGGCCCATACCGGCAGTGAGCTGCACAAAGAGCTTGGCACCGGTCTTGTGGATCTCGTCCATGAAGACCTTCAGCTCCTTGAACATCTTGGGATTCTGCCACAGCCATCTGCCCCAGAAGGTGTTGCGCAGGGGGGCGATGCCGGGGATGATGAGACCTACATTGTTCTTGGCTCGCTCCAGGAAGAGCTTGGCTGCCTCCTTGTCAAAGTGGCTGCCCCCCAGCTCGAACCAGCCGAAGAGGGAGGTTCCGCCCATGGGGCACATGACGATGCGGTTCTTGATCTCCACATTGCCGATCTTCCAGGGGGTAAAGAGGGATTGGTACTTGGCATCCATTGGAAATACATCTCCTTATTTCTATTTTACTTTTCAAAAAACAGTTGCTCCACCGTCTTGCGCTTCTTTTCCCGCAGCTTCTCTCCCTCGGCGGCATAGCCCAGGGTGATGACCAGGCGCACGGGGCTCTTCAGGTCGCAGAGCTTGCGGATCTTCTCGTCATCGAACCAGCCTAAGATGCAGCTGCCCAGGCCCTGGGCTGCGGCCTCTGCGGTGAGGTAGGCGGCGGCGATGCCGATATCCAGGGAGCGGTAATCGTTGCCCTTGAGCTTGGCACCCAGGGCAGCGGATTTTACATAGGACTCCTCGGAGATCACAATGAGAATTGGGGCTTGTTTGGCGAATTTATTCAAACCCACACCGGTGGTGGCCGCTGCCACGGCCTTGGCAGTCTCCCCACGGCAAACGGTCAGGCGGTAGGGCTGGCCGTTGCAGGCTGAGGGTGCAAGGCGCACCGCCTCCAAGACCGCCTGGAGCTTTTCCTCCTCTACGGGGCGGTTTTCATCGTAGCTGCGGCAGGATTGCCGGGTCTTGGCGATGGTTAAAAAGTCCATATTATCCCTCCTGCAAAATGCGGAATTCAAAGGGCTGCAGCTTCTCTGCCTGCAGCTGCTCATAGGAGGACAGCAGCAGCTTGCCGGTCAGCTTCTTGGGGAAGGCTACGGGTTTGCCGCTCATATTGCAAATGCAGATGAGGCTCTTGCCCTCAAAGCTGCGGCGGTAGGCATAGACCCGTCTGGACTCCAAAATCGGCGCAAAGTCGCCGGAGCAGAGGATCTCATTTTCCTTTCGCAGGCGGATCATCCGCTTCCAGAAGGCTAAAACACCCTTGTCATCTGCCAGCTCCTTCTCTACATTGACCGTTTGATAGTTGCCGTTCAGCTTCAGCCAGGGTTTCTCGCCCTTGGTGAAGCCTGCGTTCCTGCCGCCGCTCCACTGCACGGGGGTTCTGGCATTGTCACGGCTGCTGCGGCGGATCAGATTCCAGCGGAGCTTGGAGGGGAAGCAGAGGCGCTTCATCATGGCATGGACATTGTGGCTCTCGATGTCCTCTACCTCTTGCAAATTGGCGAAGTCGCCGTTGGTCATGCCGATCTCCTGCCCCTGGAACAGATAGGGGGTGCCACGGAGGGTCATGAGCAGACCGGCCATCATACGGGAGCACTCCTTGCGGTAGCCCTGGCTGTCGGAAAAGCGGGAGATGAAACGGGGCTGGTCGTGGTTTTCAAAGTAGCAGGCATTCCAGGGAAGGCCGGTCTGCCATTTGCTCAGGCACTTCATGAGGCGCTTGGGCTTCAGACGGGTCTTGAGCCACTTGACAATGACCTGGTCGCACTCCATATGCTGGAAGGCGAAGACCATGTCCAGCTCTCCCCGACTCTCAAGGGTAAGATCTCTGGCCTGGGGCAGGTCTACAAAGACCGTCTCGCCCACGGCGAAGGCACCGTAGGGTTCCAGTACGTCCCGGCGCAGTTCCTGCAGGATCTTGTGGCAGCCGGGGGTGGAGAGATAATGCTCCTGACCCGTGAGGATAAAGCGCTTTTTGCCGTCGGCCAGGGTGTTTTTGTAGATCACGTTGATGACGTCGCAGCGGAAGCCCACCACGCCCTTCTCCAGCCAGAAGCGCATGATCTCCTTGATCTCCTCCAGCACCTCGGGGTTGTGCCAGTTCAGGTCGGGCTGCTTCTTGGAGAAGAGGTGCAGATAGTATTTTCCCGTGTCCCCAAAGGGCGCCCAGGGACAGTCTGCGAAGAAATTGCCCCAGTTATTGGGGACTTTTCCATTCTTTTTCC
>JAFQCY010000025.1 GCA_017399355.1 Oscillospiraceae bacterium | reverse complement strand
GCTGGCAAATTGGAGTTGGAATAACTCCTTTTTCCTGCGTATATTACGTATATTTGCTCCGAAATACAAAAGAACCCCTGTTTTCGCCTAATGAAAACAGGGGTTCTTTGACACTCTGACACATCCACCGGCTACGCCGGTGGATGTGTTTTTCTTGCTGTATCGGGCATTTTAGAGGAAAAATGGGCCGGCATGCTGCCCATTGGCGGATCGATAGTCGTTCCTGAAAGGCTGCAGATGCTTCGAACCAGGTCAAAGCCCTGCGGGCGGGGCATTATTTGCCCCGCTTTTTGTAATCCTCCTCCACACGGCGCTTCCAGCCGGCATCCATGGTGCGGCGGGCACGGACGTTGCAGACCACATCGCTCATGGCCTCGTAGATGACCGCAGTGCCCTGGGGATCTGCGTGGTACTCCACCGCACGATCTTCCCGGATGCCGAAGCGGGCGGCCTCTCTGGTAGCATCGATATTGGCGCCCAGGAAGAGGAACTCCCAGCCGTACTTCTCCTGCTCGTGGCGGATCATGCTTCGCACACGCTCGTAGCTGTACTCCCGGCTGGCGTTTTCCATGCCGTCGGTGGTGATGATGAAGAGGGTCTTTTCGGGGCGATCCTCCTCCCGTGCGTACTTATGGACCTTGGCGATATGGTGGATGGCTTTGCCCACGGCATCCAGCAGGGCGGTGCAGCCCCGGACGTAATAGTCCTTACGGGTCAGGGGCTTCAGCGCACGGATGTCCACACGGTCGTGGAGCAGCTCGGTTTCGTGGTCGAAGAGAACCGTGGACACATAAGCCTCTCCGGGCTCACCCTTCTGTTTGCGGATCATGGAATTGAAGCCGCCGATGGTGTCGTCCACCAGGTGGGCCATGGAGCCGCTGCGGTCCAGGATAAATACGATCTCGGTTAAATTCTTTTTCATAGTAAATACCTCCTATAATATGGCTGATTGGATCTTACAGCCTTATTATAGGAGGATTCCTTTGCCGAATGGTCAACCGGCAGTGGACGTTTTGCGATTATTTGAAACGATTTTATGCACCCAGCAGGGCCTGGTCAAATTCGTACAGGGCGATGTTGATCTCGATGACGTTGTACTGCCCGTGCTCGATGAAGTAGCGGATGATCAGGTCGAAGGTGCTGCTGTTGGTCAGGGCGTAGCCTGCTCTGCCGATGAGATCCCGGGTGCCCTCCAGATCCAGCTCCAGGGCAAGAGCCAGGGCGATAGCGGTAGCCTTGGAGGGCCTTGCATCGGGGTCATTGATCAGCTTGGAAAAATGCTGCTTGGAGATATTTGCCCTCTTGTAGACGGTGGAGTTCTTTAGTCCACGTTTTTTGATCAGCGACAGCAGGGTCTCCGTAAATCCGGCAGCCTTTTCCTTGATATAGGCATCCAGGCTCTTTGGGGTGGCTGTACTGAGGGCAGCAGCGCTGCAGGGGGCTGGCATGCATTCCTCTTCCATGGGCATGGGCCTCCGGAAACGGCGCCTGTCTCCGCTGCCGTAGGTCTGCTGCTCATAGGCTGCAACATAGTTTTCGTCAATATAGCTTGCTACCTTTTGCACCAGCTTCTCGGAGAGAGACAGACTTTCCTTGCTGAAGACCACCAGATAGATCTGCATCTCATGCTCCATCAGAAACTTGCTGAATGCGGCCACCGCCACCTGCAGGGCCATGCCCTTGGGAAAGCCGTGGTTCCCGGAGGCCAGCAGGGGGAAGGCAATGGACTCGCAGCGGTGCTGCTGTGCCAGCTTCAGGCAGTGATCATAGGCTTGGCGAAGGAGCTGAGCCTCCCCCTGCTGCCCATCTACCCACACGGGTGTGGCAGCATGGATCACATAGTTTGCATTCAGTTCATAGGCCGGGGTAAGGGCCGCAGAGCCCGGCTGGATGTAGCCCACTTGTTTCCGGGCTTCCAGCAGCAGCGGGCCGGCCTTTTTGTGGATCGCAGAATCCACACCGGCATTGACCCGGGGATAGCGGCTGGCCGCATTGACAATGGCATCCACCTGCATATGGGTAATATCATTTCTTACGATCTCAAAGGGCATGGGAGCGCCTCCTTTGCAGCTTCATAGGCTTATGAGTCTATTATACAGCAAAGGTGTGATTTGTCAAATGACTGCCGGGGAAAATTACCGGCACAATGGCCCTTGCCAATGGCTTTGAGAGCTGATATAATCAAACTGTAAGAAAAATAATCAATAGTGTGAAGGAGAGTTGCTATGTCAGGCGGATGTATTGCCCTGGATCGGATCCTGGGAAAATTGGATCAATATCTTCATCGGAATGACTATTCTGCAGCCCGGCGGCATCTGGAGTTTTGGCTGCAGGAGGCCCTGGGTGCGGGGGACAGCTCCACAGAGCTGACCGTCCGTAATGAGCTCATGGGCTTGTACCGCAAGCTGGGGCAGGAGAGCCCTGCTCTGGAGATGGCAGAGGCGGCCTTGGAGCGTGTTGCCGCCCTGGGAATTTCCTCGCAGGTGGGCGCTGCCACGACCTATCTTAATGCAGCTACGGTCTATAAAGCCTTTGGCAGGGCGGAAGAGGCGCTGCCCCTTTATGAAAAGACCACGGAAATCTATGAACAGGAGCTTGAGCCTGCAGATCCCCGTCTTGCCGGACTGTACAATAATATGGCCCTGGCACTGGTGGATCTGGGGCAGTTTGACCGGGCGGAGGCCCTGTATGGCAGGGCTCTTGGTGTGCTGGCAGCCTCCGGGGGCAATGAGCCGGAGATGGCCATCACCCACCTGAACCTGGCTAACCTGGCAGAGGCCAAGCTGGATCTGGAGGAGGGCTGGGAGGATATTGAGGGAAACCTGGGGAAAGCACGGGAATTGCTGGAGGGCTATGGCAAATGGGACGGCAACTATGCCTTCGTCTGCGAAAAATGCGCCTCGGTCTATGGCTACTACGGCTTCACCGATTACGCCAACACCCTGTCAGAGCGGTCAAGGAGGATCTATGAAGGGACTTGAGCTGGCACGTGCTTACTATGAGGAATATGGCAAGCCGATGCTGGAGGAGAGGTTTCCCCATCTGCTTTCCAAGCTTGCCGTTGGTCTGGTGGGCAGCGGCTCGGAGTGCTTCGGCTATGACGATGCTCTCTCTCAGGATCACGATTTTGAGCCCTGCTTTTGCATCTTCCTGCCGGGGGAGGAGGAGATCGGCCGCCGGGATGCCTTTTTTCTAGAGCGTGCCTATGCCAAGCTTCCGGATCGCTTTCAGGGGTACAAGCGCAGCCCTCTTTCGCCCGTGGGCGGTAACCGCCACGGGGTGATCCTGCTGGAGGATTTTCTCCGGGAAAAGACCGGCCATCCCCAAGGGTCGCTGTCGGCAGGAGACTGGTTCCGCATTCCCGAGCAGACTCTGGCAGAGGTCAGTAACGGAGCGCTGTTCCATGACGGCCCCGGGGATTTCACCGCTATTCGTGCAAAGCTCTCCTACCTCCCCGAGGAGGTGCGCCTGAAGAAGCTGGCGGGTCATCTCCTGACCATGGGCCAGGCCGGGCAGTATAATTACCCCCGCTGCCTGGAGCGTGGGGAGACCGGCGCTGCCCAGCTGGCGGTCTTTGAGTTCGTCAGAAGCGCCATCCACGCTATTTTTCTATTGAACCGGGTGTACCTGCCCTATTATAAATGGCAGTTCCATGCCATGAAAAAGCTGCCCCGTTTGGGCGACCTCGCCCCGGCACTGGAGGAACTGATCTCCGTTGGCAACACCCCCGAACTTGCCGCCGAAAAAATGCAGAGCATCCGAAAAATCTGCGAAGCCCTGATGCGAGAGCTCCGCAGCCAAAACCTCAGCGACTACCCCGGCGATGAGATCGACGGCTATGCCTACGCCATCAACGACCTGATCCGGGACAGCAACCTGCGAAATCTCCATATTCTCTTTGGCGTATGAATAATTGACAGAGGGAGGATTCCAACGAGGAATCCTCCTCCTTTTCGTAGAAAGAGAACCACCCGCTATGCGGGTGAGGCGGAAAAAGTTCTACTTATGCGTAGAAAAATAAAACCTCCAGTGATAGAGTAGTAGCAGGTTCGCCAACCGCTACAAACAAGATCAG
>JAFQCY010000024.1 GCA_017399355.1 Oscillospiraceae bacterium | reverse complement strand
CGGGAAATCGGAACTGCAGTAAAGGGGAAACGGATTGCCACGTCAGGGCTTTGCCCTTCCTCGCAATGACGGTTGTAAAATGGAAGTTCCTTCTTCTGTTCGAACCGTCTGCAGATTTTTCCTCTTTCATAACAATGACATGGCTTTTCGGTAGCCTGTCCTTCTATTGAAAAGGTGGATTTAGACGGAAGAAAACAGACCGAGAAACATCGATTTGACGGCGGGGCTTTGGACGAACACAGGGGTTCGTCCCTGCGGATTCCGGCTGCTGTGCCGACAAAAAACCGGGGCTGCCTTTTGGGGCAGCCCCGGTGAGGGGATCAGTCTATGAAGATGGAGTTTTCCACCAGCTCCAGGAAGCTGCGGATGGCCTCCCGGTCGGTTTTGTAGTACACACGGCCACGGTCCTTATCCTCCCGGAGGAAGCCGAAGGTATTCATCTGGGAGAGGATCCGGGACATATGGCCGGAGTCCATGCCCATGACCTCCGCCAGCTCCAGGCCGTAGGAGGGCTCCTTGCTCAGGCGGCGGAGGATCTCCAGGCGCTTCTTGTCGCTGAGGCACTTGAGCATATTGCCCACGGTCTCCAGGTCACCGCCCCGGCTGCGGGGCAGGCCGTTGGAGGGGATGGCGCAGCCGATATAGAGGGTGTTGTAGCCCAGGTTCAGGTGGGAGCCTGCGGAGGAGGCGGTGAGCAGGTCGCTGTCCATCAGCAGCACGGCGACCCGGGTCTCCTCGCCCATCTTCTGAAGAAAGGTGGGGGCGGCAAAGGTGGCCACGAAGTCCTTCAGCTCGGTCTTTTGGAAAAACTCGTCCCAGTAGCGCTCGGTCTGGCGGAAGAGGTCGCTCTCCCGGCGGAATACCGCCTCTAAGCTCCGGGCCAGGGGCTCGATCAGGTCGGCCAGCTCTTCCATGGCAGCCGGGAAATCCCGGAAGCACTCGTACATTTTCATGCGGAAGTCCCCGGGGAAGCGGAGATTTTTGATCTGCATAAAGAGGTCGCCGGGGCAGTCCTCCTCCCGGGAGAAGGTAAAGACCAGATTCTGGTCCGCAGAGGTGAGCCAGTAGCCCCGGCGCTTCAGATCCTCCCAGATCTCGCAGATATCCCGGACATTGGCCCGCAGCTCCGGCTCCCGGAGGGAGCAGAAGGGGTGGGTCATGACCTGGGCCAGGCAGACGCTGTCGGGCTCGTCACCGGCCTGGCAGAAATAGTGCTGCAGCCGGGGGTCATTGACGTCCAGACCGGCGCAGACCTCCTCGGTGATCTGCTGCAGCCGGGCCAGCTTCCGGCTCCGCTCGGCATAGGTGGCATTGTTCATAAAAAAGCGCTGGCGGCTGATGGCAGATTGGAAGGAGATGCCGTTGACGTACTTGTAGATCATGGCAATGGTCTCCATCAGCATAAAGGGCTTGCGCACCATCTTGTAACCCATAGTCATTTGCTCCATTTCCGGACATAGTAATTTTTATTCTACAACTTTATCCCATGAAATGTCAAGGAAAGATTTTTCAGAATAAGCCTCCCATTTCGGGACAAACTAAGCCCGGACACAAAACAGAAGCCTGCCGCAGGGATGTACAGCCTGCTCTGAACGGCCAAATCAGAAAAAGCAAGCTCCATAGCTTTGTGTCAAGGGTGCCGCATTTTGGGACAATGGACGGCACGAACCGTACGGAAAGGGACGGAAGAACAGCGTTTTTCTGTCCCTACATAGGAAGGGAGCAGAAGAGTGGTGAATGAGCGTTGCGTCGAGTAAAGAATCATGATGAAGGATGAATGAGTGGAGCTGTGGACGAAGTTTACTTTTTCATCTTTATTCTTTATTCCTTATTCCTTATTCTTTACTCCTGGGTACAAAAATCTCCGCCGACCTTTTGGGTCAGCGGAGATTTTGTCTCTTCATTATACTCTTTCGTAGAGCTCTGCCAGGTGGCGGATCTTCTTGGCCAGTTGGTCGGTGACCTGGCCGGGCTGCAGGCGCCAGCTCCAGTTTTTGGTGCTCAGGAGGCCGGGCTCATTCATGCGGCTCTCGGCTCCCAGCTCCAGATAGTCCTGGATCTGGGCGATGAAGGTATCGGCCACGCTGGACATACCGGCACGGAGGATGCCCCAGAGGATCTGGTCGTTGCGCTCCAGGCCCAGGTAGTCCCGGACATAGGCCAGGATCTCCTCGTCCTGCCCCTCCAGCCACTGCACCAGAGTCTCGTTGTCATGGGTGCCGGAGTAGCAGATGGCGTTGGTCTCGTAGCGGTGGGGCAGGTAGTTGCTGGCCTCACGGGGGTCAAAGGCAAATTCCAGGATCTTCATGCCGGGGTAGCCGGAGGCCTTTTGGAGCTGGATGACCTCGGGGGTCAGGAAGCCCAGATCCTCCGCAATGAGCTTCAGATCCCAGAAACTGCTCTTCAGGGCATGGATGAAGTCGTGGGAGGGGCCGGGGACCCAGTGGCCGTTGCGGGCGGTGGTATCGCCGTAGGGCACGAACCAGTAGCTCTCCAGACCACGGAAATGGTCGATGCGGATCACGTCAAAGAGCTTGGAGGCGGCGGCGATGCGGCTCTTCCACCAGCTGTAGCCGTCCTGGCGCATCTTTTCCCAGTCGTAGAGGGGGTTGCCCCAGAGCTGGCCGTCGGCGGAGAAGCAGTCGGGGGGGCAGCCTGCAACGCCTACGGGCTTGCGGTCCGCATCCAGCTGGAAGAGCTGGGGGTTGGCCCAGGTATCGCAGGAGTCAAAGGGCACATAGATGGGCAGATCGCCGATGATCTGGATGCCCAGGGAGTGGACGTAGTTACGCAGCGCATTCCACTGGCGGTAGAAGAGGAACTGGAGGAAGATGAAGAAGTTCATATCCTCTGCCAGCACCGTGGCATAGCTCTCGCAGGCACCGGGGTGGCGCAGACGGATCTCCTCGGGCCAGTTGTCCCAGGATTCCATATTGCGGCTGCGCTTCAGGGCCATAAAGAGGGCATAGTCCTCCAGCCAGAGATTCTCCCGGCGGAAGGCCTGCACTTCTTCGTCATAGCGGTCTCTGCCCCGAAGATAGGCCTTATACAGCAGGTCAAAGCGGACATAGAACTGGAAGCCGTAGTCCACACGCTCTTCGGAGCAGCTCCAGTCGATGGCATCCAGCTCCGCCTGCTCCAGGAGGCCGTCCTCCCGGAGGAGATCCAGGTCGATGAAGTAGGGGTTACCGGCGCAGGTGCTGAAGGCCTGGTAGGGGCTGTCACCGTAGCTGGTGGGGCCGATGGGCAGGATCTGCCAGTATTTCTGGCCGGCTGCCTTCAGGAAATCTGCGAATTCATAAGCTGCCTTGCCTAAGGTGCCGATGCCGTAGGGGGAGGGCAGCGAGGAGATGTGCAATAAGATGCCGCTTGCACGCATAGTTGTCAATCCTTCCTTGCAACGCTGGCATGGATCACCAGCTCATAGGGTACTTTTTCATGGCAGGCGGGGCTGTGCTTTTCGATGCCCTCCAAGAGGAGGCGCAGGCCACGCTTTGCCAAAAGATCTGCCTGCTGGCCGATGGTGGTCAGCTTGGGGATGTAATAGTTGCCCATCTCGATGCCGTCATAGCCGATGACGGACACGTCCTCCGGCACACGGAGGCCCAGATCCGTCAGGCCACGGATGGCGCCGATGGCCATGACGTCGGACATGGCGAAAATGGCGCTGACATTGTGCCGCTCCAGCAGCTCCTGGGCCGCCCGGTAGCCGCCCTCCATGGAGAAGGGGGACCGGACGCAGTAGTCCGCCCACAGAGACAGCCCACGCTCCTCATAGGCCCGGCAGCAGCCCTCGTAACGGCGGCGGCTGGGGCCGGAGCAGGTGATATCGCCGCTGATGATGCCGATGCGGTCATGGCCCATGGAGAACAGATGCTCAATGGCGCACTGGGCCGCCGCAGCGTCATCGGTGGTGACGGAGGAGAGGTTGTGGAACTCCAGCTGGGAGGCATCGGAGGTCAGAAGCACCGAGGGCAGACGGATCTGCTCAAAGCTCCGGGCAAAGAGACGGTCGTCGCCGCCCAGGAACAGAATGCCCTGGGGCTTAAGCTCCCGCACCCGGCGGATGGCACGCTGTACCGCATCCTCCTTCTCGTCCACATAGTCCACGGTCAGGGAGTAGTGGGACAGGGAGAGCTCGCCCTGGATATGCTCGATCATATGGGCGAAAAGCTCGTTGGAGGTACCGGTGACCATGACCAGGATGCCCTCGCCATACTGCTGCTTCAGGTGCTTGGCATTGGTATTGAGCTGGAAGCCGCTTTTTTTCACATGCTCCAGGATGATCTTGCGGGCCTTGTCGCTGACATTGGGTTGGTCGTTAAGCACCCGGGAGATAGTGCCGACGGAGTAGCCGGTTTCCCGTGCCAGATCTTTAATGGTCATAATCCATCCTTCCTGCCCCCGTAAAATGAGAGGCAGCGATTCTATGTTGCAGTTGGAAACGTTCCAACGTAGATTAGAATATAGTATAACTCCGTTTTGGACAATTTGCAACAATTTTTAGCAAAATAATAAATTTTTTTTAGAAGTTTAGCCCTTTACCGCACCGGCAGCCACGCCCTTGATAATATGCTTCTGGCAGAAGAGATAGACGATGATAATGGGCAGGATGCTGAACATCATCACCGCCATGGTAGCGCCCAGGTCTACGGTGCCGTAGCTGCCCTGGAGGTACTGCACATGGATGGGGATGGTCTTGTACTTATTGATATCCAGAACCAGGTAGGGAAGCAGATAGTCGTTCCACACCCACATGACCTCCAGGATGCCCACGGAGATCAGGGTGGGCTTCAGCATGGGCAGCACCACGGAGAAGAAGGTACGCAGGGGGCCGCAGCCGTCGATGGCGGCGGCTTCCTCGATCTCCAGGGGCAGGCTCTTCACAAAGCCCGTGAACATAAAGATGGCCAGACCGGCACCGAAGCCCACATAGATAATGGGGATGGTCCAGGGGGTGTTGAGCTTCAGCTGGGTGGCCACGGTGACCAGGGGGAACATGACCATCTGGAAGGGGACGATCATGGAGAACACGCAGCCGAAGTAGAAGATCTTGGAGAACTTGCTGCCCACACGGGAGATGTACCAGGCGGCCATGGAGGTGGTCAGGAGGATCAGCACCACGGAGACCACGGTGATCAGCAGGCTGTAGACCAGGGACTTCCAGAAGGGATAGTTGCCGAAGGTCATGCCCTTGAGGTAGTTGTCGAAGCCCATGAAGGTATCCCCATTGGGCAGGGCGAAGGTATCGGTGTTGATGGAGCCGTTTTCCTTAAAGGAGTTGATGGCGACCAGGATGATGGGCATGATATACATCACGCAGACCAGGCCGAAGAGGATGGAGATGATGGTTCCCCATACGTCGACCTTTTTCTTTTTCTTCAGGGGGGTACTCATTGCTGCACCTCCTTCTTCTTGGTGGAGACAAGCTGCAGGACAGCCAGGGTGCCCACCAGCAGGAAGAACAGCACGGCCTCGGCCTGTGCCACGCCCTTCCAGTTATTGTTGATGGCATTGGTATTGTAGATGTGCAGGGCCAGCATCTCGGTCTTGAGGATCTGGCTGGTGCCCTCGTAGACCATGGGAGAGCCGCCGGTAAGGGCCAGGTTCTGGTCAAAGAGCTTGAAGGAGTTGGTCAGGGTCAGGAAAACGCAGATGGTGATGGAGGGCATCACGTTGGGAATGGTCACATGCCACAGGGTCTGCCATCTGCCTGCGCCGTCGATGGTGGCAGCCTCCATCATGTCCTCCGGGATGGCCTGGAGGCCGGCGATGTAGATGATCATCATATAGCCGATCTGCTGCCAGGCCACCAGGATCACCAGGCCCCAGAAGCCATAGGTGGAGTTGGTGAGCATGGGCTCCCAGTTGATGCTGCGGAGAATGGCATCAAAGATCAGCTTCCAGATATAGCCCAGGACGATGCCGCCGATGAGGTTGGGCATGAAGAAAACCGTACGGAAGAGGTTGCTGCCCTTGAGCTTCTGGGTCAGGGCATAGGCCAGGGCGAAGGCCAGCACGTTGATCAGGACAATGGATACGATGGCATAGAGGGTGGTAAAGCCGAAGGCATTTAGAAAGCCCTTGTCGTGGAAGGCCTTGACATAGTTCTCGATGCCGTTCCAATGGAAGTCCACGGGAGAGGTGAACTTGCAGAAGGAGCGGTAAAGGCCCATGATGAAGGGGTAGAGGAAGCCGATGCAGAAGGCCACCAGAGCCGGGAGTATAAAAATGGGGAAACAACGCTGAATGGGTCTGCGCAGCAGCTTGCTGTTCAGCGCTGTGGGGTCATAGCTGCGGATTTTCTTCTTTTTCATAAAATGCATATCCTTTTTTCAGAAATGAGCATTGGGAGGAATGAACATGGTAAAACCACGCATAGGGCGTGCGGTAAACGCACGCCCTATGGAACAGGTTTTCAGGAATTAGCCGTTCTGAGCAGCCCACTGGGTGGCCCAGCCGTCTACGAATGCGGTCTCCACAGCGGCCCAGTCGCCGGTGCCTGCGGAGTAAGCGATCAGAGCGTCAACAACACCCTGTCTCCAAGCGTCGACATTGGGAGTGTAGTTGAAAGCCCAGGTCACGGTGTACTTGCCCTCAGCCATCAGAGCGTTGGCATCGTTGAAGAACACGTTGGAGGATTCCTTGGCAGCCTTGAAGGGGATGGGGCCGAACTGCTCAGCCATCATCTTGGTGCCCTCGTCGGAGGTGACAACCCACTTCAGGAACTCCAGGGTAGCCTTCTGGTCGGCCTCGGAAGCCTTGGCGTTGACAGCCCAGCAGTTCTCGGTGCCGCAGCACAGACCTGCGTCAGCCTCGTTCTCAGCGCCGCAGTAGATGGGGATCATGGTCATGTTGGTGACACCGGCCTCGGTCAGACCAGCGTACTCCCAAGTGCCCTGCTGATGGAACACAGCCTCGCCATTGACGAACTCAGCCTTGGACTGGTCGCCGGTAGCAGCAGCCAGCTCGGTGGGAGCGACGGTAGCGTTGTTGATGTACAGGTCCCAAATGTTCTTGTAGCAATCCAGAGCTTCGCCGGTGATGGTGGCGGAGTCAGCATTGACGCCTTCGTAGTACAGAGGCATATTGGCCAGGTGGCCGGAGAATCTCCAGGAAGAGGAGCTGTCCAGACCGGCAGAGGTGAAGGCGGAGAAGCCCAGCTCGTCCTTACGGGCAGTGATGTCTTCCACGATGGTCTTCAGGGAAGCGAAGTCCTTGATGTCGGCAACGGAGTAGCCGGCCTTGGCCAGCAGGTCGTTGTTGACGATGATGCCGAAAGCTTCGTAGCAGTAGCCGGCAGCATAGGTCTTGCCATCCTCGCCCTTCAGGTTGAAGTCAGAGGTGGTCATTTCGTTCAGGAAATCGGTGCCGTCGAGAGCCAGGCAGTAGTCCTTCCAGGTCTCCAGGCCGGCCAGGTTGCCGCACTGGAACAGGGTGGGCATATCTTCCTTGGTCATCTCAGCGGTGAGAGTGTCGGAATAGGTGCCGGAAGCAGCGGTAACGACCTTGACTTCCACACCGGTCTTCTCGGTGTACAGAGTTGCCAGTTCCTGCCAAGCTTCGTCAGCTTCGGGCTTGAAGTTCAGGAAATAGACAGAACCCTTGTCCTCTTCCTTGGAGCAGCCGGCAAACAGGCAGGCTACCATGCACAGAACGAGGAGCATTGCGATGATCTTCTTCATTTTCATTCCTCCATAGTAGTTTTTGTAAGGCCATGAACCTTACGTTGATGTAATCAAGCTGGAAACGTTTCCAACTTACGAGATATAGTATACTCTCATTTTTGGGAATTTTCAATGGAAATTTGAACGATTCCGGGAAATTTTACCTTTTGCTCAATTTTCCTTTTTGAATTTGTGGAATATCCCCAAATAGAGCCATAGCTGCAGCGCAAGGAAGCAGAAGGTCAAATGGATGTTTCTCGGTCTGTTGCCTCTGCACCATCAATCAACGCCCTCCCCCTTTGAAGGGGGACACAGGGGGTTGCTGCTGGCACTATCGTCAAATCGATGTTTCTCGGTCTGTCGGCTGCACCCAATGCCTCCCTTGTTAAAGGGAGGTGGGTCGCCTTGAAAAGGCGACTCGGAGGGATTCCGCACGCCGCAACACCGTTATTCTGTAAGGCTTTCGGCGAATTCGTACTGCCTG
>JAFQCY010000023.1 GCA_017399355.1 Oscillospiraceae bacterium | reverse complement strand
TGCGCCACCCACACCCCCAGCCTCTTCGACAAGGACACCGTGAACTGGGAGACTGCAAAGGATCTGACCGGGCTGCTGCAGAAGCTCTATGCCATCAAGAAGCACCCCCTCATGGCAAACGGGGCCTATACCCTGAGAGCCCATGCCCATGATATTGCCCTGGCTTACTATGAAAAGGACGGCAGACGGCTGGTGGGCGTGTTCAGCCTCCGTGGCGAGGCCGGGCTTCTGGGTGTGGATCTGCCCGATGGCCGCTATGAAAATCTCCTGGACGCTGGGATCGTCGAGATCCGTGCCGGCCGCCTGGGCTGCAGCGGCGAGCCCATGATCTTCGAAGTATAAGGAGGGTTTTGCCCTATGAGAATGAGAAAACGCAACAATTTAGAGCCCCGTATGGAGGCCTGCTCCGCCATCTGGATCAAGGAGCCCCAGACCATGAAGGGGAAGTGGCTGTCTTTGATGCCGGAAGCCAGGGCCATCCGCCTGGAGGTGGGCTGCGGCAAGGGCAAGTTCACCGTAGAGACCGCCCAGGCAGAGCCGGACGTGCTTCTGATCGCCGTGGAGCGTGTCAAGGAGGCCATGCTCCTGGGTATGGAGCGTGCCCTGGAGATGGGCCTGAAGAACGTATTCTTCCTGGATCTGGATGCCGCCAATTTGGAGGAGTATTTTGAAGAGAACGAGATCGACCTGATCTACCTGAACTTCTGCGATCCCTGGCCCCGGAAGAAAAATGCCAAGCGCCGCCTGACCTTCCGCAGCTTCCTGGAGAAGTACAAGAAGGTTCTCAAGCCCATGGGCGAGATCCATTTCAAGACCGATAATTCCGGACTTTTTGAGTGGTCTTTGGAGGAGTTTGCCCACTGCAAGCTGGAGATCCGCAACTTAACCCGGGATCTCCATGCCAATGGCCCCGTGGGCATCATGACCGGCTACGAGGAGAAATTCTACCAGCTTGGCACTCCGATCAACCGCTGTGAGCTGATCAATGTGGAGGTGCAGGATGCTTAAGATCCCCATGACCACTCCTCTGGTGGAGATGGATGGCGATGAGATGACCCGTATCCTCTGGAAGCAGATCAAGGAGGAGCTGCTGCTGCCCTTTGTGGATCTGAAGACGGAGTATTATGACCTGGGCTTGCCCCATCGGGACGAGACGAGAGACCGGGTGACCGTAGAGGCCGCCAAAGCCATCCAAAAATACGGTGTCGGTGTCAAATGCGCCACCATCACCCCCAATGTCCAGCGCATGAGCGAGTATCAGCTCCATGAGATGTGGAAGAGCCCCAACGGCACCATCCGTGCCATTCTGGACGGCACGGTCTTCCGTGCTCCCATCCTGGTCAAGGGCATCTCTCCCGTGGTAAAGAACTGGAAGAAGCCCATTACCATTGCCCGTCATGCCTACGGTGATGTGTATAAGGGCACAGAGCTGCGAGTCCCTCAGGGGAAGGCGGAGCTGGTCTTTACGGATCAAGGGGGGAATGTCACCCGGAAGGAGATCTACGACTTTGAGTGCGGCGGTATCCTCACCGGCCAGTACAATAAGGATTCCTCCATCGCCTCCTTCGCCCGTGCCTGCTTCAACTATGCCCTGGCTACCAGGCAGGAGCTTTGGTTCTCTGCCAAGGATACCATCGCCAAGGTTTATGACGGTACCTTCAAGGCGATCTTTGAAGAGATCTACGAAAAGGAATACAAAGCGGCCTTCGAAGCTGCTGGGATCACCTATTTCTACACCCTCATCGATGATGCGGTGGCCCGTGTGATCCGCAGCGAGGGCGGCTTCATCTGGGCCTGCAAGAACTATGACGGCGATGTCATGAGCGACATGGTCTCCACCGCCTTCGGCTCTTTGGCCATGATGACCTCTGTGCTGGTCTCCCCCGATGGGAACTACGAGTACGAGGCCGCCCACGGCACCGTCACCCGTCACTATTACCGCTATCTGCAGGGGGAGAAGCCCTCCACCAACCCCATGGCCACCATCTTCGCCTGGACCGGTGCGCTGCAGAAGCGTGGAGAGCTGGACGGCAACGAGGCTCTGGTACACTTCGGCAAAAAGCTGGAGGCTTGCTGCATCCGGGTCATCGAGTCCGGCACCATGACCAAGGATCTGGCCGCCCTCTGGGAGGGTGAAAAGCCCAATATCGTCACAACGGAGGGCTTTATTTCTGCCATCCGCAAGGAGTTGGAGCGGCAGTAAATATTGCCATGTATGGAAACACGCTTGGACGGGCATCCTGTGCATAGCAGTCCGAGCGTGTTTCCTGTCGCCTTTTTCCCGGCGATTTCGAAAAAATCAGGAAAAATTCTGCAATTTTATAGAAAAAACTATTGCACAGCGCAGATATTTGGGCTATAATGGGTAGGAATTGCGCTTATTACAACTAAGGATGTGCGAAAATGGCAAATTCTAACAAGAGCGGAAAAAATAATGAAGAATTGATGGCGCCTCTGACCAATCTGATCAACAAGGGCCGCCGGGAGGGTATGCTGACCTCTGCTGAGGTTATGGCTGTCCTGGAGAAGCTGGATCTGTCCGCAGAGAAGATCGAGGCTGTTTACGATACCTTCGAGTCCATGGGGATCCAGATCGCTACCGAGGATCCCGAGCCCGAGGATCTCATGAGCGAGATCATCGAGGATATGGATCTGGATACCGTCCCCGGCAGCCTGGATGAGGAAGAGCCTCTGGTAGACCCGGTGGAGCTGGCAGCGGAGTATAACCTGGATGACCCCGTCCGTATGTACCTGAAGGAGATCGGCCAGATCCCCCTGCTCACCGTGGAGGAGGAGCAGGAGCTGGCTCGCCGTGTGGTTGACGGTGACGAGGATGCGAAGAAGAAGCTGACGGAGGCCAACCTCCGCCTGGTGGTTTCCATCGCCAAGAAGTATTCCGGCAGAGGTCTGCATATCCTGGACCTGATCCAGGAGGGCAATACCGGCCTGATCCGTGCGGTGGATAAATTTGACCATACAAAGGGAAACAAATTCTCTACATATGCGACCTGGTGGATCCGGCAGGCCATCACCCGTGCCATTGCCGATCAAGCACGTACCATCCGTGTGCCGGTGCATATGGTAGAGGTCATCAATAAGGCCACCCGCTGCAACCGCAAGCTGGTGCAGGAGCTGGGCAGAGAGCCCACCCTGGAGGAGATCGCCGACGAGCTGAATCTGCCCATTGAGAAGATCATCGAGGCCAACCGTACCGCCGCCGATACCCTCTCTCTGGATACCCCCGTAGGCGATGAAGAGGATACCACCATCGGCTCTTTCGTAGAGGACGATAACACCCCCGGCCCGGCAGATGCCACCAGCAATGCCCTCCTGGCCGAGGCCCTCAGCGAGATCCTCAATACCCTTACGGATCGTGAGGCAGATGTGCTGCGCCTGCGTTTCGGTATGTATGATGGCAAGACCCACACTCTGGAAGAGGTGGGCCAGATCTTCGGCGTTACCCGTGAGCGTATCCGCCAGATCGAAAATAAGGCCATCCGTAAGCTGCGCCACCCCAGCCGTGCCAAGAAGATCCGCGATTTCTACTGCTAAGGCCCATACCGCTGACAAGCCGACCTGCACGATCTGCAGGTCGGCTTTCTGAATGCGCAGCCCGGTTCACCGAAAAATCAGCAGAAAGCTATGGACTTTACGGGGATTCTTTGGTAAAATATGTATTATGGAAAATATAGCGCTTTCTGAGCGCAGAAAAAAGGAGTGTTCCTTTTTATGGAAAAGTTTCTTGATTTGCTGATTGCCGAGGTCTCTGCTGCCTTCGCCGCTGCGGGCTATGATGCTGCCTGCGGCAAGGTCACGGTGTCCAACCGGCCCGACCTCTGCCAGTTCCAGTGCAATGGTGCCATGCCCGCCGCCAAGACCGCCCACAAGGCCCCCATTCTGATCGCCAAGGACGTGGTGGAGAAGCTGCAGCAGAGTGCCCTCTTCTCCTCTGCAGAGGCGGTGAACCCCGGCTTTATCAACCTGAAAATTACGGAGTCCGCCCTGGCCTCTCACCTGAATGAGCTGCAGCAGCTGGAGCATCTGGGTGTGACGGAGCAGGGGAGCGGTCGCCGTGTGGTGCTGGACTATGGCGGACCCAATGTGGCCAAGCCCCTGCACATCGGTCACCTCCGCTCTGCCATCATCGGCGAGAGCATCAAGCGGATCTATCGCTACTTTGGCGATACGGTCGTCGGCGATATCCACATGGGCGACTGGGGCCTGCAGATGGGCCTGATCATTGCGGAGCTCCAGGAGCGGAAGCCGGAGCTGTGCTATTTCGACGAGGCTTACGAGGGCGAGTACCCCGCAGAGCCCCCCTTCACCATCTCCGAGCTGGAGGAGATCTATCCCACCGCCTCTGCCAAGAGCAAGGTGGACGAGGCCTTCGCCGCCAAGGCCCACGAGGCCACATATCACCTGCAGAACCACAAGCGGGGCTATTTTGCCCTGTGGCAGCATATTATGACGGTCTCCGTGGCCGATCTGAAGCGCAATTACAATAATCTCAATGTCAGCTTTGATGTGTGGCTGGGCGAGAGCGATGCCGAGAAGGACATTGCCCCCATGCTGCAGCGGCTGGAGGAGCAGGGGATCCTGACGGACAGTGAGGGTGCAAAGGTCATTGAGGTTGCAGAAGAGGGCGATAAGAAGGAGCTGCCCCCCTGCATCCTGGTCAAGTCCGATGGTGCCACCCTCTATGCCACCACCGACCTTGCCACCATTGTCCAGCGGATCCGGGATTATAACCCTGATAAGCTGCTGTACCTGACCGATAAGCGCCAGAGCCTGCACTTTGAGCAGGTATTCCGTGCTGCCAAGAAGAGCGGCATCGTCCCCGATGCGGTTCAGCTGCAGCATATCGGCTTCGGCACCATGAACGGCAAGGACGGCAAGCCCTTCAAGACCCGTTCCGGCGGTGTCATGCGCCTGGAGACCCTCATTGCCGATATCACCGGCTATGTGGAGGCCAAGATCCTGGAGAACCAGATCCTCAGCCCCGAGGAGGCTGCCGAGACCGCCAAGATCATCGCCGTGGGCGCCCTGAAGTACGGCGACCTGTCCAACCTGGCCACCAAGGACTATATCTTTGATGTGGAGCGCTTTGCCGCCTTCGAGGGCAATACCGGCCCCTATCTGCTTTATACCATCGTCCGTATCAAGTCCATCCTCAGCCGCTATGGCAAGGAGGCTGTGGGTACCATTCAGCCTGCGGACAGCGAGAGCGCCCTGGCGCTGCAGCTGGTGCTGAGCCAGATGCCCGACCAGATGTCCATGGCCTACCGTGACTCTGCTCCCAATGTGGTCTGCGCCTATGCCTATGAGCTGGCCGGTGCGGTAAACAAGTTCTATCACGAGACCCGGATCCTCACCGAGCCCGATGAAGAGAAGCAGAAGGGCTATATCGCCCTCATCAGCCTGGCCAAGCGTGCCCTGGAGGAGTGTATCGACCTGCTGGGCTTCTCCGCCCCCGACAGAATGTAAGCATTGCAAAAATCGCCGCAGCCGGTAAGAAAACCGGCTGCGGTAGTTTTTTGCGCCCGACTTTTTTCTTCAGATGTTTATGGCTGAGCGAATGGCTGATAGCGAATAACTGAGGTATCGGCTCCAACCATGGAATTGAAAAAAAGTCAAATAGATGTTTATCGGTCTGTCGCACTTTCTTGTGATGCCGTAGGGCGGGGGCTTGCTCCCGCCGCCTCTGATCCGCAGGAGCAGAGGAAAAATCTCGCAACATTGCACGAATTCGCCTTAGAGCGGCACAAATTCGTGAGTTTCTACCGCCGGCGGGAGCAAGCCCCCGCCCTACGGTGGTAATTGGTAGTGCATCCAACAGACCGGTAAATTTCTGTCTGGCGGTATCATACCCCCAAATTTTGGGGAGCGGAAACTTTCTAAAAATTTTTTCGATTTTTTGAAAAAAAGACTTGACAACAATAATGAGAACTGTTATTATAATGACAGAGTTGAGAGTCAAACAAACAACGAAATCGAAAGGAGTGAGATCGCCTGTGAAAAAGCACAGCAAGAAGAGAGATGCAATCTTGGAATGTGTCCGTTCCACGACATCTCACCCCGGTGCCGATTGGGTCTATGCCCAGCTGAAGCCCGAGATCCCCGACCTCTCCCTGGGTACGGTCTATCGCAACCTGGCTGCCTTTAAGCAGGAGGGAGTGATCGCCTCCGTTGGGACGGTCAAGGGCATCGAGCGTTTTGACGCAACCACCGAGCCCCATGCCCACTTCATCTGTGACAGCTGCAGCGCCGTCATCGATGTGGAGGGGATCGACCCGCCGGAGAAGCTCTGCGAGCAGGTGGGCTGCGGTTGTGCAAAAAGCTGCGTATTGATCTTTAACGGCGTCTGCAGCCAATGTGTCCAAAATCTTTAAACCAAAAACAAACAAATCAATCAAAAATCTAATTTATGGAGGAAAAAATTATGAAGAAGTATGTATGCCCCGTTTGCGGTTATGTCCACGAAGGTGAGATGGTTGACGGTTTCAAGTGCCCCCTGTGCGGCGTTCCCGGCGCTAAGTTCAAGGTAGTCGAGGGCCAGATGGCTCTGGCCGCTGAGCATGTCTACGGTGTCGGCACCCAGCTGGACGGCGTTTCCGAAGAGGATAAGAAGTACATCATCGACCAGCTGAAGGCCAACTTCGCCGGCGAGTGCAGCGAGGTCGGTATGTACCTCTGCATGGCCCGCATTGCCCACCGTGAAGGCTATCCCGAGATCGGCCTGTACTGGGAAAAGGCAGCCTGGGAAGAGGCTGAGCACGCTGCCAAGTTCGCAGAGCTGCTGGGCGAGGAGCTGGAGCCCAACATGAAGAACGACACCAAGGCCAACCTGGCATGGCGTGTTGACTGCGAGTACGGCGCAACCGCCGGCAAGTTTGAGCTGGCCAAGGT
>JAFQCY010000022.1 GCA_017399355.1 Oscillospiraceae bacterium | reverse complement strand
GCCGTGCTCTTGAGCTGGCGGAGCATGGCATTGAAATTGCGGAAGGTGGTCTGCACCTCCTCCAATTTACTGGGGTCGCTGACCGTTATCTCAAAATTCCCCTTGGCCACCTCTTTGGAGGCCTGGGAGAGCTTGACCATGGGCGCCAGGATCCGCTGGCCGATAAAGTAGCTCATCAGCGCACCCATCACAGCCGCCACCACGAAGATGGCCGTCAGGGTGGTGATGCTCAGGGCGGGAGAGGCATCCAGGATCTCCAGAAGGAACAATGCCGCCGCCACCAGCGCTGCCGAGCAGATGACCACGATAAAAATGATGGTATAATAATAGGTGCGCATTCTCAGAGAGAGCTTGGGTTTCATTGCTTCTTCACCGCCTTATAGCCTACACCCCGAACGGTTATGATCTCGAAATCCCGGGAGTCACGGAACCGATCCCGCAGGCGATTGATATGCACATCCACAGTACGGGGCTCTGTCTGGCTGTCGTAGCCCCAGATATCGTCCATCAGCTGCTGCCGGGTAAAGATCTGGCCCGGAGAGGAGATCAGCTTATACAAAAGCTGGAATTCCTTCTGGGGCAGGAAGATCTCTCCGCTGCCCTGCTTAACGCTTAGGGAGTCATAGACCAGGGTGCTGCCACCGATCTGCAGCTGCCGCTGGGCCACCAGCTGCGCCCGGCGGAGCAGGGCGTGGACCCGCAGCACCAGCTCATTGACATTGATGGGCTTGACCATATAGTCATCCGCCCCGGAGAGGAAGCCATGCTGCATATCCTGGAAGCTGTCCTTGGCGGTGATCATCAGCACAGGGATCTGGTCGCCGCTGTCCCGCAGGGCCTGCAGCAGCCCGTAGCCATCCAGCCGGGGCATCATAATATCCGAAACCACCAGATCCACATATTCTTTTTCCATCAGCTCCAGGGCATGCTGCCCGTCTTCTGCGGGGATCGCCGTAAACCCATTGCGGCTCAGCACACGGCAGAATAAATGCCGCAGCTGCTCATCGTCCTCCGCCACCAGAATCTTAAACATATCCGCACCTCCCCTGTTTTTTCTTGAGTATACCACAGATCCGCTCTTTTGTAAAATGAAAACATTTTGAAAAAATTAACAAGGGAGTTTATCTTCAGTTGATAATTGACCCTTATAATGAGGGCAATAAAATGGTTATACTCCAGGTAAGGAGGCGTATGTCCTATGAGTGAAAAAGAACAGCAGCAGATCCGTCACGACCAGTACACCGATACCGACCGTATCTTTACCCTGCCCAATATGCTCAGTATGCTGCGCTTGCTGATGATCCCCTTTATCGTCTGGCTGGCAGAGGCGCAGGAATACTGGTGGGCCTTCGGTATGCTGCTCCTGTCCGGCGCTACGGACGTGATCGACGGCTGGATCGCCAGAACCTTCCATCTGATCTCCAATTTCGGCAAGGCCATCGACCCCATCGCAGACAAGCTGACCCAGATCGCCGTGATGCTCTGCCTTCTGGATATGAAATACTGGTGGGTCGTGGGCGTGCTGGTATTTAAGGAGGTCACCATCGGCATCCTGACCCTGACCGCCATCCGCAGAACCCGCAGTGTCTACTCCGCCGGCTGGTACGGCAAGCTCTGCACCGTGGTCATCTATCTGTCCATGTTCATCCTGATCCTTTGGAAAGAGCCCGCTCCCCTCTTCGTCCTCATTGACTCCATCGTGATCGCCGCCTTGGTGGTACTGTCCTTTGTGAAGTACTTCATCTACTTCACCGGCATCTTACGGGAGGCGCGTAAGCACGATACGCGGGACGCCACTTGAAGCGGCGCTTTCGGGATTTCTGGCTGGTGCGGAAGGAGCGCATCGGCAACCGTCTGCGAAACGGCTCCGGGAAGCGGATCTTCCGCTGCCCCGCCTGTAGGCATCTGCAGGCCGTCCCCGTAGGCCGGGGGCAAAACAAGGTCGTCTGCCGCCACTGCGGCGAGATCTTCCTGAGACGGACATAAGAAAAAGAGCCGCTTTGTGCGGCTCATTTTTATGCCATAATGCAGCGAAAACTCATCTTATCCCCTTCGGTTCTCATTTTCCGGGAGTTCTCCCGCAAAATGCGTGCTGTACTTCTCCCCCATTTTCCGTTATACTTTTCTCAGAGGCCTCAGATTTTACTGCAATCAGGAGGAAGTATGATGACGAACAAGCAGTTTTCTCAGAATTTACGGCAGCTTCGGCTGCAGAAAGCCCTGACCCAGGAGCAGCTGGCAAAGCACCTGGGTGTCAGCGCCCAGAGTGTGTCACGCTGGGAGTGCGGAACCACGCTGCCCGATGTTCTGCTTCTGCCCCAAATCGCCCGTCTTTACGGCATCACCGTGGATGATCTTTATCGGGACGAACCCAAGGGCTACCCCAGCTACGCCCAGCGGCTGCTGGCGGTATATGAGGCAAGTGGGCGCACAGAGGATTTTTTCGCCGCAGAGCAGGCCTTTGAGAGAATGCCGGAAGAGGAACGGACGGCGGATGATCTGCGCTCCTGGGGCGTTTTATACCACTATATGACCACCCATTGCGGCCGCCTGGCTCAGAAAAAGCTGGAAGAGGCTATGGCGCATCCCATGGTCACGGATCAGGTGTACAATTCCGCAGCCCAGCAGAAGATCGCTCTGCTGGGCGATCTGGGGCGTGGCGAAGAGGAGGCAAGGCGCTATGATCAGCTGCTTGCAAAATCGCCCGAAGACCCTCGGTTATGGCTCTTATGTGTCGCTGCCCACGAATTCTCAGGCGATACCCAGGGGGCTCTGGAGATCGCCCGGGAGGGGCTCTCCCGTTTCCCGGAGTATCCTGCACTCTATGTCCATGCCAGTGATCTCTGCCGCAGCTTAAAGCGCTACGATGAGGCCTTTGACCATTGGCGCAAGGCGCTGGATCTGGATCGGAGCTATCTGGATGCGGTCTACTCCATGGGCTTCTGCTATCAGGAGCTGGGGCAATTCGACCGGGCCCACCACATCTGGACCGCCCTGACTCAGGAGCTGGATCGCCGTGGTCTGGTAGTAGACCGGGAATACCCCGCCAAGCTGGCAGCGGAGTGTCTGAATCAGCGTACATAAGCGCATTTTTTACAGAAAGTGCATCGGTCAAAACAGACCGATGCACTTTATTCTGATTTCAGCTGGGCTGCGATCTCTGTCCCGGTCGCACGGAAGGCAAAGAGCAACGACAGAAGCAGGCTCATCCCCACACTGCTGACCAGGAACATTCCCAGAGAATAGGGCGTAAGATAGGCGATCCACTGCTTTCCCGAGACAAGCAGTCCATACAGCTTATATATGGCCGCAAGCCCTGTAATCAATAGGACAGCCAACAGGATACTACCCAGCATGACCATGATTCCCTCTGCGAAAAACTGGCCGACAATCGTCCCTTTTCCCGCACCCAGCGCCCGTTTGATGCCGATTTCGTAGCGGCGGTCAGAGAGGGCATTGGAAAAGCAGCCATACAAATTCAGGCAAAGCAGCCCGTGAAGGACAAGGGCGATCAAAGCCTTGCTCTTCGCCCGAGCATGGAGCTCTCCGATTGCGGCATTTTGCGCCCTGCAGACGGCGTGGAGCACCAGATCAAACTGCTGTGCATAGGCAGCCGCCTTCTCCGGCGCATTGCTGTGGATCAGCAGGAGGGGCTTCCGCTGGCTCAGCCGTGGCAGCTCCTCCGTGGAAAACAGCGACTGGGATACATAGATTTGTGTCTGTGCGCAAAGAACGCCCTCGGAGTTATAATATGGCGCTACCTCGGAGAGATCCTCGCACACCCCGACTACCTCCACCTTTCGCAGAATCCGTGACCCGTCCTCCATCTGAAAGGGAATCTCCAATGTGAACGGCAGGGTCTCCGAGGGGCTGAGCAAACGGAAGAGGCTGCGGTTGATCACGGCCCGATTCTCCCCCAGAGGAAAGCCTTGCCCCTGCACCACGGTCACAGGGAGAGTATAGTTCTCAAAGATCACATCATCGCTGACCTCCCGAAATACGATCGAAGCCTGGTTGGGAAGAACAGACACATTGGCCAGTACATCTCCATACTGCGGCAGCCGGGTGCTGACATCAAAATACAGGTATGCCCCTGTGCCCGGCAGCTGTTCCGTGACCTGCTGCTTCAGCACCTGCAGCTCTGTGGGATCCTCGCTGCGGGCATAGGCCATGACGATCTCCCTGGGGGAAGAAAAGATCTCCTTGAAGTCGTTATATCCCCGAGAATCGGAGAAAAGAAAATATCCCAGCAGCACGCTGAAGGAGAATACCAGGGTAATGGAGAGCATGGCGTAGCTGCGGAGGTTGCGCCGCAGCATTCTTACCGCATGGTGAATGCGGGACTCAGGTCTCACAGAGCACGCCTCCCTCCAGATGAAGCACCTGATCCGCTGCCCGGGCTGCCTCTGCGTCATGGGTGATCATGACGATGGCTCTGCCCTCTTTTTGTTCCTGGCGGAACAGAGAGAGGATCACATCCCGATTCTTCGGATCCAGATTTCCCGTAGGCTCGTCCGCCAGGATCAGGCAGGGATCCTGCAGCAGCGCACGGGCGATGGCAACCCGTTGCTTCTCACCGCCGGAGAGGGTCGGAACCCGGCGGTGCAGCAAGGGCTCCAGCTCCAAGCGTTCCACCAGTGCTTCAAAACGCTTCGTCCGCTGCCGGCTGTACAGCAGCGGCAGAAGAATATTCTCCCTGCAGCTCAGGGTCGGGATCAGATGATAGCTCTGGAAAACAAATCCAATGTATTTCTGCCGCAGACGGGAATGATCCTCCCTGCGGTGGAGGGTTCTGCCGTTCAGCACGTATTCTCCCCTGTCCCACGGCTCGATCAGCCCCAGAATATTCAGCAGCGTGGACTTGCCGCAGCCGGAGCGACCCAGAATACTCACAAAGCTCCCGTTGCGCAGCGCCAGGCACACATCCTGCAGAACAGGCTTGTGATATGCCTTGGATAAATGGGAGATTTGAAGATCAAGGGCTTCCATGGTTCCCCTCCCATACAGCGCCATAGCCGCCGTCGCAGAGTGTCCCCTCTTCTACACCGCTGACGCAGATATAGTCCTCATTGGCATAGCCCGTGAGCACCTCTGCCTCCCCCAGAAAATGTCCCGCCTCATCCACTAAGCGCAGATAAGAAGCATCGTCTCCGTTTTTTTGATAGACACAGCGTTTTTCTACCGCCAGCGTCTGGGAGTAGACTCTGCCGGTATACAGAGTCAGACTGCTGAGCTGCTGACCGTAGGTCAGCCCCGGCAGCTCATATCGCAGCAGAAGTCTTATGCTGCCATTTGCGGTGCAGATTTCTCCCAGCTCCAGCAGCTCTAAGGGGATGCCGTTCTCATCCTGAAGCGCCAGGTCGCTTCGGGAGAACAGCTTTCTCTGCGCCTGGCTGATCTCACATTCCAGCGCCAGCGCCTGAAGAGCGTGCAGCCGCAGATAAGGCTCTTCCCCCAGAGAGATCTCCCCGATCAGCCCATCCGCCGTGGAATAAAGTGCAGTTTCGCCCTCATAGGCGATCAAATCGCCGCTGTGAATCACGTCTCCCACAGAGACCATAAAGCGCAGAGCATAGGGCTTTTTGCAGGGCAGCTCCATGAAGAATTCCTCCCTGCTGACCACGGTGCCACTGAGCTCCACCGTCTCCCGAATTTCCATGCGCCGCACCGAAAGGATCTCCCCATAGGCCAGCTCCTCTACCACCGGGACCGGCTGCGCCAAATACTGCGCCTGCTCCTGCAGAGAGATCATCCACAGTGCCCCCACGGGAGCGATCAGGAGTGCAAGCAGCAGCAGAAAGAGAAGCACCATGCCTGTTTTTTTCAGAATGTACATCGGCCGCCTCCTTTAGTGCCGCAGCGCCTGGGCATAGCCAATTACATCCAGTCCCTCCGCAGCGGCAAGATAGAGGAAGGGCTGCCCCAGGCGCTGAATCAGGTAGTAAGGAATGCCGACCTCATAGTCCTGTCCCTCCGCACGGTAGCCCAGCAGCAGATAGCGGGCAGCGGTTCCGCCCAATTCCTCCGCAAAAAAGGCATCTATCACCTTGATATCCAGGCAGATCCGCTCTCCTGCCGAAACGGATAGGGGCGTGACACCGTCCCAGAGGCTGTTGACGGAAATCCCCTCCGCATTGGTGGCGGTCAGGGCGATCTCCTCCACTGTGATATCCTCCCCGTGATAGAACCGCAGCCCCGTAAGGGTCAGATCACTCTGCGCTGTAAAGACCAAGCCCCGAAGGGTAACAGCGCCCCCAACCCCCAGGTCTACAGGATAACCGAAATAGCTCGCGTTCTCGCTGCAATCCAGACGGAACTCCGGATCGTAAATATACTCCACTTCCTCAAACACTCGGCTGCGAATACTGCCGATGGAATAGGTTTTGCTGCTGCCGTTGATGGTAAGGGAGATCTCCGTCAGCGCCTCCTGCTCTTCGCAGGGTGTCAGAACCTCCAGCGTATACCAGTAGAGCGCAGGCAATGCCGTGGGATCTGTGCTGCGGTAGCGCTGCTGCGCCGCCCAAAGCTCCTCATTTGCACCCGTAGCATGGAGGATCTCTTCCGGGTCAAAGCCCTGATACAGTAAAAACACATCCTCAGAGATCACATCCGTTTCTGCGCCCTCCCCATGGAAGAGGGAGAGAAAGGACAGGATCTCTGCCCCATTTTGATCCTTTACCGTAACCTCTTCCACCGGAAAAGCCGCCAGCAGCGTAAAGGTAACGCTGTGAGAGGACATAAAGCCCGGCTCATATACGATACTGCAACGGGTATCAAAAAGCTCCCAATAGTCCTGCGGAACAGCGGGCAGGAACATTGCGGCGGCAGCTTCTGTGCTTTCTTCCGAAGATGGTTCTGCTGCGACAGATTCGCTTTCCCCTTGTGTTGCTGTCGTCCTTCGGTCGCAGGCGAATAGTCCCATAGGAATCCATAGGAACAGTATCATCAAGGCTATCATTTTCCTCATTCTGTCTTTCCCTCCTCATTTTCTGATAAAAGCGCTTGCAGTTCACAGGGGACAAGACTCTGCTGCAGTTCCTCCATCTCCTCCTCTGTGATCCGTCCGGCTCCGCCTAACACATACAGATAGCTTCCATCCGTCCAGATCCAGGTTTGGCCGCTCCACTCCCTATGGTCTTCCCCTTGGAATGTCATCCGGAAGGAGAATATCTCCTGCTGTCCGATCAGTACCTGTTTACGGTTTACTGTCAGTTCAACCTCAGCGCCCACCTGAATATTCAAGTCATAGTGCCCGTCCAGGGAGCCTGCTGCCAACTGATCCAGGGTGATTTGATCCCCGTCCGCAGTTTCCCATTCCAAATGGATTCCCACCGGCGGCTCAGGCAACGGCAAATTCTCCCCCTCCTGAGTACGGAAAGGATAATAGCAGGACGTTTCACTTTCCAAAAAGCACTGTCCCCGGCTCAGCAGGCTCCCCTCCGGCAGGGCGGCAGGATAATAATAGGTTTCCAGCGTCTTTGGTGCATCCCCATGGACCGAGAGTTCGGAAAAGGAGATGGAAAAATTGCGGTTCTGCCCGAAAACTACATTGACCAGCTGTTCCTGTACCTCGATTTTTCCCAACAGCAGCCGCACTGTTGCAAAAACCGTGCCGCACAGCAGCAGGCTGATCACTGCAGCCAGCAAGGCGATCCGAAGAAGCCTGTGTCCCCTTACACTCCGGGGGGACAACTGCTCACTTTGCTCCAGATCAGCTTCCTCTGCGGCAGCCATGGCAAAAAGCAGATCTTCACCCTTCATAGTCCGTACCCTTCCTTTCTCAGATAAACCTTCAGCTTCTTTCGGGCACGGGAGAGTACCGTCAGGACAGCATTCTCCCGAAGCCCGTATTTTTCCGAAATCTCCCAGGTACTCTCCATATAGAAATACCGACGGAGAAAGATGCTGCGGTCTCTGGCAGACAGCGTAGCAAGAAATCGCCCTATGTCCAGCTGCAGCTGTTTGGCATCCAGCGCCTTTTCCGGAGCAAGCCCGCCCGGGACACAGGTCTCCAGCTCCTCCAAGGCAGTATGCACTCTGCCGCCGCCCCGTTTTTCGGAGGTTTCTGCCCGATAGCGGTCAAGGGCAAGATTGCGCACGATCTTCGCCAGAAACGAGCGCAGGGCATAGGGCTCCTGCGGGGGAATCGTATTCCACACCCGAAACCAGAGATCATTGAGCACCTCCTCGGTATCCTCCGAATTTCCCAGAATATTCCCCGCGATTTGTGCGCAGTAGGCGCTGTATTTTTCTTTTACCGAAGCGATGGCCTCTTCCTTTCTCTGCTGAAAGAGCGCAATGATTTGAGAATCCTCCAAGGAAGCACCTCCTTTCTATTGATTCCACTACCCTATATGACGATAATTTTTCTCAATTCTGTCCGCTTTTTTAAAAAACTGCAGCCCCCATAGACTGCAGCAGTTCCTTGTTTCGCAAGGGTTGCCAAACTTTATCATTTTTCTTGGCACGCACCACCGGCTCAGCGTAGGGTCTGCCGTAGGCATCCGACTCAAGATTCTCAAAGGGGCCGTGTTTCACACGATAGGGATCCTTCAGGGTATAATAGCCGGCTGCGGCATAGCCTGTGAAAGTACGGGAGACCGGAACTACCGATTCCGGGCCGAAGATCGTATTGCCGAGATCGGAAAAGGCCTGCAGCTGCTTGATAAATGCAGCATCTCTTTGTACAGAGACAGCGAAAGGTTCTGCTTTGCTATTGACAAGCTGAGCACATTCGGTTATTATATAAATGTAGTTATATAAACCGATTTATGGAGCTGGCAGGATGGGACGGAAAACACAGATCACAAAGGAACTCATTCTTGAAACTGCGCTGCAGATGTTAATTCGGGAGGGCTATGGCGCCATTACCGTCAAAACTCTGGCTGCCGAGATCGGCTGCTCCACGCAGCCCATTGTCTGGCATTTCGAGACCATGAACGGATTCCGCAAAGCCTTTTTTGACTACTGCATCGACTTTGCAAAGAGCCGCTTTACCGTATGGAACGGCAGCCTGGATGAACTGCTTGCAGAAACAGCCCGTGGATATATTACCATTGCCTGCAATATGCCCCATTTGTTCCGCTTCGTATTTGTGGATAACAAGGAGGATTGCAAAGCCTCCGATGTGGTGCAGAAGCTCCAGCTGGACAACACAAAAAAGATCATCTCCTTGCTGTGCGAAGAAAAGGGGCTGACAGAGGCACAGGCAGCGGCTTTCCTGATGAATTATGAATTCTACATTCACGGAATCGCATCTTATACCGCCAGCGGTTTTGTAAACTACCCCGAGGCGGAAATCATTGCCATGGCAAACCGGGCCAGGGACGCATTCCTGGCCTATGAGAGGGAATCCGCATATGTATGAACAAAACCGTAAATCGGAGGTTCCTATGGTATTAGAAACCGAACGACTGCTCCTGCGTGAAATGAAGCCACAGGACTATGCCGGGCTCTATGCTGTTCTGGCAGATTCCGATATCATGGAGCATTATCCCTACACCTTCAACGAGGAAAGAGTCCGAAGCTGGATCGCCAGGAACATAAAACGCTATCAAGAAGATGGCTTCGGCTTGTGGGCTGTGGTTCTGAAAGAGACCGGAGAAATGATCGGCGATTGCGGAATCACCATGCAGAATATCCAGGGCCGTCTGCTGCCGGAAATCGGCTATCATATCCGCAAGGATCAACAGCGCAAGGGCTATGCCTCGGAAGCCGCTGCCGCCTGCATCGGCCTGGCTTTTGAAATCCATCATTTCCCGGCGGTATATTCCTATATGAAATACACCAACATAGCATCTCAGAGAACCGCCATGAAAAACGGCATGAGATTGCTTGCGGAATACGAAGACCCTGACAACACATACACCCGTGTCTATGGCATCCATCGGGAAGAATGGGAGGAACAACATGAAACATAATGCACAAACCGATCAGATTTTGTCTGATCGCTTCGGCAAGGATTCTCTGATCGCTCTGGCCACCGTGGAAGACGGCATTCCCCATGTGCGCACGGTGGATGCGGTGTATGTGGGCGGCGCCTTTTATGTGGTGACCTACAGCCTGTCCGGGAAGATGCAGCAGATCGCAAAGAATCCCACCGTTGCCATATGCGGTGAGTGGTTTACTGCTCACGGTGTGGGCGAAAACTTAGGCCATGTACTTCTGCCCGAAAACAAAAAGATCATGGATATACTCCGCGCGGCATTTGCCTCATGGTACGATAACGGTCATACCAACGAGGCCGACCCCAATACCTGCCTGCTGAAGATCAGCCTGACAGACGGAGTGCTGTTTTCGGATGGAAGCAGGTATGAGATTGATTTTACATGAGGTAGTTCTATGGAGCTTTCACAGAGACTTCCATCAACGAAAAAGGTTACCCACGAACTTGTGTGCTGTCCATTGCAAAAGCGGACGGCTTTTCGGATGTGTACTTTGTGACATCAAAACGCTCCGCCCTGAACGGAAAGGCAACCCATTTCGAAGCCAATCCCAAGGCCAGCGTTTGCTATTTTCTCGGTGGAGACAGTGTGACCCTGATTGGAAATGTGGAATTTATTGAAGACAGAGCGGTACAAGAAAGCATCTGGAAAGAAACAGACCGGAAGTTCTTCAAAAAAGGTCTTGACGATCCCAAATTCCGCCTGATTCATTTCCATACCATCGAAGCCACCTTCTGGATCGAAGGAAAATTAAGAACCTGTAAATACAAGTAAGCCACAGGAGGGATTGCAGATGAAAATCGAAAACTGCATCAAAGAATCTTTTTCCGTAATTGGTAAAGAGGGTTCCACAGAAGACGGCCCCGGTTTTGTACAGAGCCTTTGGGCAGACGCAAATTCTCACTTTGCAGAGGTTGAACACCTGGCAAAGAAAGATGAAAACGGAAATCTTGTGGGCATCTGGGGTGCTATGACGGATTTCTCCCGGTCTTTTCAGCCCTGGGAGGATGGATTCAGCAAGGGACTGTATTTGGCTGGCGTAGAGTGCCCCGATGATGCCCTGACGCCGGAGGGGTGGACGAAGTGGACTGTTCCAGGCTTTGAGTACCTGCGCATGGTATGCGACCACGATACCGTATTTCCGGAAATGATTGCCTACCTTAAGGAGAACAATATGACTTTGGCCGGAGCTGTCCATGACTTTATCTATCCCAAGACCGGAACCAGCTATATGTATTTCCCAATCAGAAGATTATAACGGGAGGTTATCCTATGAAATCATTATGCGGCGCAGATTGCGCAAATTGTCAGTGGAACAGCACCTGTCCCGGCTGCTCCGATGAAAAGTGCTTTATTGCGAAGTACATAAAGAAGGACGGAAAAGAAGCATACGAGGAATTCAAGCAGGCCCTCATTGGGGAGTTCAACGCACTTGGAATTCCCGGTATGCCGAAGATCAAAGAGCTGTATGCGCTGGTGGGAAAGTATGTCAACCTGGAGTATCCGCTCCATAACGGGCAGACGGTGCAATTCCTGGATGACAACAGTATGTATCTGGGCAATCAGGTAGTATGCCAATCCAAAAGCGGCAGATGCTACGGAATGGTTGCCTGCCCGGAGTTCCTGCTGGTCTGCGAGTATGGCGAAAACGGCGAAGTTCCGGAGCTTGTGCTGTATCAGCGGCGATAATACAAAAAAGGCAAAAAGCGTGATCCCCGACTTGGTAAGTTGGGGATCACGCTTTTCATATGAAACTCTCTTCGGCTGCTATTCAGAGAACCGAATGACAGAACCGGGCCCGATATACCATTCCGGGATGATCCGGTTCATATTGTCGTACCAGCGCAATACCGCTGCAGCCTGGCGGCGCATCACCCGAACCTCTTCCTCGCCAAAGGGGATGGCCCAGGGCAGAGAGCCAATGGTATTGGAGCAGATATACAGCGCCAGCAGCCGCCAGAATTCTTCGGGGACCTCGCCGTCAAAATAGCCGTCCACCATGCCCGAGGCAAAGGCAGGCGCAGCCTCGGCGCACCAGACAATGCGGTTAAACTCCTCCCAGGGATCGCCGTAATCATCCTTGTCAAAGTCAATGATGGTCAGCACGCCCTTCGGGTCGAGCATCATATTGCCGATGTGGTAATCCCCGTGCTGATAGCTCTGGGGTCTACCGTGGAGCAGATGGCGGTTTTGGGCAAGGTAACGGAGGAATTCCTCACTGCCGGAGGCATATTTCAGGGGGCAGTTCTCATAAAGCGCGATCTTTCGGTCGATCTTGGCATTAAAACGAGCTTCCCAATCGGGAGCGTCCACGGGCGCAGGAATGCTATGAATCTTCGCCAGAATCCGTCCTGCATCCAGACCGTAGCGGTATTGCTCCGTAGGCTCCATAGCAAGGATAGGTTGCTCCGCATCCTCCCCCTCGATCCAGCTGTGGATGGCATAAACGCCCTCGTCGCAGAGGCCAAATTCAATGGGCTGACACATGGGAATCCCCAGCGCCGCCACCTGGCACATCTGCGCAAACTCCCGTTTCCGGCGATCCAAACGCTCCGGAGAGGAAATACGCAGAAGATACTTTGCTCCGTCAGCTGTTACGGCGGAGAACTTCCGGTCTCCCGACCAGCCTTTCTCGATAGGCACTCGATGGATGATAGAATCAAAAATCATATAGATCTCCTACGCACACACGGCAGGGAGTCTTCCCTGCCGTGCAAAACCGATTAAATAACATGAAGTGCAATAAGTACCTGCAGCACCACAAAGGCTACATAAAGGACCAGCAGGCTGGCGCCTTGCCAGCGACGCAACTTGCCCTTGAACAGTGCAGGAAGCGTCAGCAAAGCCATAACTGAAACCATCAGGGGGATCTCAATCAGCTGGGAGGTGTTATAGCCGAAGAGCTTACTTCCCTCGGGAACCGCAAAGGGAGAAATCGTAACAGCAGCACCGGAGACCAGCACGAGATTGAAGATGTTTGCACCGATGATATTACCGAGAGACAGTGCGCCATGACCCTTCAGCAGAGCGGAAACCGCAGTGACCAGCTCGGGGAGAGAAGTGCAGAGAGCCACAATCGTAACTCCCACAACTTCCGTGGGAATCCCCGCCATAGTGGCCAGGGAAACAGAAGAACCCTCCAGCATATCTGCGCCAAGAGCAATCAAAGCAGCACTGACGATCAGCAGAACGATGTCCTTAATCAGGGAACCACCGGCGGACTCCTCGGAGGCTTGTTCATCCTTCTCCGCAACAGGATTTTTGAAGCCTTTATAAATCGTCATAGCCATATAAACAGCAAATACGGCAAGCATTACAAAACCAAGCCATCGATCAAAGCGACCGAAGACATAAGCTGCAACAATATAAATCCCGGCTGCAAGGAAGAAGAAAATCACGGGAGTAACAATTGTCTTACGATTAACGGGGGCAGGACGGATCGCAATGGTCAGAGCAGCGATCAGCGCTGTATTACAGATAATGGAACCAATGGCATTGCCATAAGCGATGGCTCCATTATGATTCACCGCAGCCGTGACAGAGACCATAACCTCCGGCAAAGTCGTACCGATAGAAACAACTGTAGCGCCAATGATAATCTCGGGTACACGAAAACGTTTTGCAATGCCTACGGCGCTGTCAACAAACCAGTCTCCGCCCTTGATCAGCAAGAGCACTCCGACAGCAAAGAGCAAAAGCGATCCCCATAAACCATCTGTTAAACCCTGATACCAAGAAAGAAAACTCGAAATCATATGTACGCTCCTTAATGAAGATGGAATAATTATATATCAGGAAAGAGAAGAAAGCAACACTCATTTTTTAATATAGAAAATGACCTTGAAAATGTAAACCGTTAGAAAGTCTTGAATTATGTGAAGTATCAGCTTTCGCTGATGTGAAGTTATGGCTTGCGCCATAGTGAAGTTTTGTGCTTGGCACAAAGTGAAGTTAAGTTTGCCCATAATCACTTGCGAAGCAAACTTCACTACGCAGTAACTTCACTGACGGAGGCAACTTCACTTGCCCGCAAGGGCAAACTTAGTTAAAAAAGACAGATTCCTGTCGGAATCTGTCTTTTTTGGGCTTACACCACGAAAATGCAAACATCTGAATTTACGCCATATGATTCGAATTTAAATGATATATTGCTTACGCAATATGATATACGGCTTTCGCCGCATGATATACTTGCCTTCGGCAAGCATGATATAATATCCGTTCCTTC
>JAFQCY010000021.1 GCA_017399355.1 Oscillospiraceae bacterium | reverse complement strand
GGAGTGGTGAATGATGAATAGTGAATGGTGAATGGCGAAGGTATGCGCTTTGCGCATTGATTTTAAATAAATCGGCGGAGCCGATACCTCCATTATTCACTATTCACCATTCGTTATTCACCAAATATAAATTTCCGTTTACAGTTTCTCCCGATTTCTTTGTTCTATACGGCTCATATCTGCTTTACGGAGCGAATATACTCTCACATAAGATCATGAACGAGGTGGGACAATGGAGCAAAACCATATTGAACTGGTGGGCTGTCCGATCTGTGCGCCGGTATATTCGCACAGCAACCACGGGCGGCAGTTTTTTCGTTTTGAGCTGGAGGTCATGCGGCTGTCGGGAGCGGTGGATCGGCTGCCGGTCTTAGCCCCCGGGGAGCTGCTGGAGGCCTGCGACATGGAGGAGGGAGAGGCTCTGTGGATCTCCGGGCAGATCCGCTCCTTTAATAACCGCTGCGGCAGCGGACGGAAGCTGATTATCTCTGTCCTGGCCGAGGAGATCCGTCCCTCTGACAGCGCCCACGAAAACCGGGTCAGCCTCCGGGGGGTGATCTGCAAGGAGCCCATCTACCGCCGTACTCCCCTGGGCCGGGAGATCTGCGACATTATGCTGGCCGTGAACCGGGCCTATCACCGGGCAGATTATCTGCCCTGCATCCTCTGGGGGCGCTGCGCCCAGGAGGCGGCGGTGTTGCCTGTTGGTTCTGTGCTGCAGCTGGAGGGACGGCTGCAGAGCCGGGACTACATAAAAATGCTGGACGGCACACCCCAGCAGCGCACCGCCTATGAGATCTCCGCCATTACTGCCTCCTCACCGGAGGAGGAGTACGCTTAATATTACGGGCTGCCTCGAAAAACCGAGGCAGCCTTTTGCTTTGACCGGCAAGCCTTCCTTTTTTTCTCCCATTTGTGCAGAGGGGATTGCAATTTTTACGATTTTCAGATAAACTATAGCTGTGTCTTGATTGGCAATTTACGCAATCTATCATGGTAGTATGACCATGATGGATTGTGATTAAAAAAGGAGGAAAATCTATGAAACACGCCGTTCGAAGAATCCTGAGCCTGCTCCTTACTTTGTGTATGCTGCTCAGCGCTTTCCCCGTGGTGAGCGCCGTGGAACGCACCGCAGAGCAAGGGGTTTCCCGGGAGCAAACACCCACAGACTCCCCTGCCGCCTCCCTGGTCTATGGGACAAACGACTTCTATTTCGAGCTTGCCGACAGCCTCTATGAGGCAGGAGGCAAGCAGAGCCTGATCCTCCGCAGAGGCGGCGATGTGGGACATGCCCAGCAGGCGACCCTGCTGGTCTACGACAACAGCGCCAACTATGAGGAGGACTACCGCCTGATCTATGAGGGCAAGGCTCTGCCCAAGATCGAGGGCTCCACCAGCATCTACCGCGCTTTCCGGGACGGCGGTATGCTGACGGACAGCCTGGAATTTGACATGAGCTACAGCATCCAGCAGCAGGCCGCACAGGCCCAGGGCGCTGCGGAAGTCAGCGCAGCCGGGGTTTTCGACCAGCTGGACGAGCTCAATGCCAAGGCTGTAGAGCTGCAGGTCACCTTCCCCGCCGGGGTGGACGTGCTGGAATTCACCGTGGAGCTGCTGGATGATACCGTCAGCGAGTACGAAGAGAGCTTCATGCTGGCCGTTCTGGATGGGCAGGGCCAGCTCTCCGAGACCGCCCAGCAGCTGGTGCGCATTGCGGACAATGAGCCTGCACCCCAGGCTGCCGTGGGCTTTGACTGCGCCTACGAAATAGTGACCGACCCCGAAAGCGGTCTGGCTCAGCTGGCCTTCCGCCGCAGCGGCGACCTGGCCACCTTTACCACCGCTCTGCTCCTTCGGGACGGCGAGATCCTGGGCTATGTGGACTTCTCCCCCTACCAGGAGCTGCAGTATGTCTGGGCCATGCCCGGAACCTACACCCTGGCCTCCGACGGCGACTACACCGTCACCGGGGAGACCGTTACCGTAAAATACGTCCAGGGTTACGAGCCTCTTGCCCAGGGCGCTGACCCCATCCTGGATGCCATCCCCTCCACCTATGCTGCCGTAGGCGCTTCCCAGGAAACCAAGGCATGGAGCATTCCCAACTGGTTCCCCATCTGGGCGAGAAACACCTCCACCGTGGAGACCGATACCTACATTGCCTATATGGGCAGCACCGGTAACGCCATCTTCAAAAAAGGCAATTCCAGCGGCGTAGGCCGGTGGAGTATGTTTGACGGTGGCGGCAATGAACACAAGATCGAAACCGACGGCACCGGCAGCCGCATCAAGAAGGGCTGGCGCAATGTCCACTCCGTCAAGCAGGATTACGACATGACCGGTATCGAGTCCATCGAGATCACTGCTGCCATTACCGGCCTGGACTACGATAACCAGGTGATCATCGGCTTTGACAAGGTCACAAGCTCCGGCCGTACCGAGCTGGGCCGTAACACCAAAAACAACAGCGGCGACAACACGGTCACCGTGGTCTATACCCTTCCCGATAATTGCCAGGAAAAGGGCATGATCTTCGTGGAGAACAAGGATCCTTCCAAGAGCGATGACGGCTGCAATATGTACATCCCCAACGGCTTCTGTGCCTACAAGCGCAGCTACCGCTTCGTTGTCACCAGCCCCGGCTATATCTACTTCCGTGGTGTGGGCAATGTGAAGGTCAATATCCAGAATGCCTCCAGCTCCATGTTCCTGAAGATGGGCAAGGATGTCCATGTCCCCATTGCCTATACCATCGAGGGCGGCTACCCCGTGAAGCTGGTGGGCTATCAGCTGCGCAATATGTCCACCATGGCCACCTCCGATACATTCCCCCTGAAGGACGGCCAGAACAGCTTCATCTTCGACCAGGACTTCCTGCGGGCCTATGAGGGCACTTACTGCGCCGATACCCTCTACAACGGTTTCAGCTACAACACCTTTGAGGTCATTCCCGTATTCGAGAAGCTCCCCACCAGCGTTGCGCTGGAGAACTCCTCCATGGGCACCATCGCCATCCAGAACTACAATGGCGAGCAGCTGTATGTGGGCGAGCAGATCGTGGTTTCCGGTACTCCCTATGCCGCTGTCAACTTTGTGGGCGTACACTACAGAAAGTATACGGACCTCAGCAGCGGCCTCTGCGAAACCGGCAATATTGATGCCTCCACCACCAACGGCAACGTGACCATCAGCCTGGGGCAGTTCAACAAGATGGTGCTGCAGCCCGTTTTCCAGACCAACTCCAACCAGCTGACCCTGGCCTATCTGGAGGCCGATCCGGCGCTGCGCCATGGCAAGCACGCCTACGACAATGGCAAGGCCTCCATGACCGTGGTCAAAAAGTCCGAATATGCCAAGGGTGAGTTCTTCCCCCTGATCGCCACTCCGGAAGAGGGCTATGTGACCCGCTGGCTCTCCAACGGCCGCACCTATTACGGCAACACCTTCTACTACCAGCTGGACAACAACGCCGACAACAATACCATTATCGTCGCCTTCGTTCCCGAGAGCGAGCTGGAGCTGCAGACCATCGAGCTGAGCGGCACGCTGAAATGCTATAACACCGTGCTCCGTGATCTGAGCTCAAGCACCAAGCCCCTGGCCGAGGCCAACTATATCATCACCGCCGGCGAGAAGTACAGCGGCAAATCCAGCTCCGACGGCACCTTCCATATTTCCGGCTTCAAGGCCGTAAAGGGCGGCACCTACTCCATGATGGCCGTGGATGGGGAATACTTCCGCTATCTGGAATTCATCCCCGTCCCTGAGGAGAATGCCGGTGAACCCATGGAGCTGAAATTCCCCCAGTTTGCCAACAACAGCTTCTACCCCGACCAGGTTCGCATCGCCCTGGGCAGCGCCACCACCAACGATAACGTGATCCAGGTACGGGATACCGAAAGCGGCAGCATCACCATCCGTGTAGTCTCCCAGGCCAAGGATTGCAAGGTCCTGGATGTCAAGCTGCACTTTATCTCCACCCGTGCGGCAGACTACGGCGCAAACCTGGCCACCTACACCGCCGTTCTGAACGAGCAGCTGACCGAGGAGAACGACAGCTCCATCTACACCTACTGGACGCTGGAGCTGGAGAATCCCGCAGAGCTGCCTGCCCAGTCCAGAATGTACATCGATGTCACAGCAGAAAAGTCGGTACTCATCACCGATGCCGCAGGCAATGTAAGCACCCAAATGCAGGAGTTCCACTCCGGCAAGGTCAACTCCGGCTATGAGTTCATCCAGGCCATTAACGACACCTCCATTGCCGTGCAGCAGAGTATCCCCGATATGCCCGGCGCACAGAACGGCTACAGCACCAATCTGGAGGTTCTGGAGATCCCCTTCATCGGCAGCGCCGACTTCAGCTTCACCAGCAAGTCCGGCGGTTACTTCGTCAACCGCTCCATTAACGGCACTACCTACTTAGTCTGCGGCTATACCCTCACCTCTGTCTACGGTGCCGGTGCCCTGAACACCAAGATCGAAGGCGCCGTAAAGACCCAGGAGTACCTGAATACCCAAAAATCCGAGGGCCGTGCTACCACCGGCACAGCAGACATGGAAAACATCCTGATGGGCAGAGGCGCCGTGCAGCAGGGTGGCGCCGGAGGCGCTGCAGCTCCCCAGCAGAAGAAGCCCTCTCCCTGGGCTATCTCCCCTTCCTATATGATCAAGATCGCCCTGACCCCCGGTGTGGACGAGAACGGCAACGACAAGACCTTTATCACCGGCTATGAGCTGGCCTTCGGTCTGGACGTATTCTTCCGCAAGAGCATTCCCTTCAACATCTACGGTGTCCCCTGCTATATCGCCTTCTCCGTCATGGTGGAGGCTCTGATCCAGGCCCAGATGCAGATGCAGCCCGGTACCGCCTCTCCCGGCCAGGATCTCTCCCTGCTGCTGTACGAGATGTGCCACGATCCGGATCAGATGGAGAGCTCGGTGAGGAGCGAGCAGTTCTTCTTCTCCGTGCCGCTCTTGACTATGGGTCTGCGTGCCGGTGTGGGCTATGATTGCTTCCTGGGTCTGTATGTGGACGGCACCATCAGCGCACCGATGATGTTCCAGCTGGATCCCAACTTTGACGTGGCAGGCCGCTTCGGCTTCACCCTGTCCATCGGCGCTGACCTGGTACTCTTCAACGCCAAGTACGACCTGATCGACCCCACCGTCAAGTACGGTAACGAAAAGCTCCAGGACGACCTGAAGACCGTCCAGGAGTACATGAACATTGTACCCCCCACCATCGAGCTGAACTCCGAGGACAAGAACTCCCACGCCACCAAGACCCGTGTGCTAGGCCAGGATGAGGAGATCCCCCAGATGGAGGAGATCCTGGGCGAGCTGAGCTTCAGCCTGATGGAGCGTCCGCAGCAGGGCACCAATCTCCTCCGTGCAGGCAGCATCGACAGCGATGTGCTGGCAGAGAACGTGTTCAAGAACACCCAGATCCACCTGCACAAGCTGGAAAACGGCGATATTCTGGCCATGTTCCTCATCGACAACGGTGAGGCAGGCATCAACTATGTCTCCGCTGCCTACTCTATCAGCAAGGACAACGGCAAGACCTGGAGCCAGGTGCAGCTGATCAGCAACAACATCGGCCAGGCTGTCTCCTCTGTGCAGTTCAATATCAACATCTATGAGCTTGAAGATCGTCTGCTGGTCACCTGGTCCGAGGCCGACTTTGAGAAGGCGCTGGCGGACGTGGATCGGGAGAACCTGACCGCAGGTCAGATCGCCGTGGCCATGAATGCCATGAACCTCCGGGGCCGCTTCGTAGATGCCTCCACCGGCGAGCCCATGGGCGATGCCTTCACTATTGCAGAGAACTCCACCGTAGCCTGCGCCGCCCTGAATGCGGTGCAGAACGGGGATACGATCTATGTTTACTACCAGCGCAATATCTTTGATACCAATGAGAATGCCACTGTGGGAGATCTGCTGGCTACCCCGCGCACCATCGCCCTGGCCGCAGCCAATGTAAACGACACCGATGTCTGGACCTCCACCCCCGTCCGTGCAGAGAACGAGAACGGTCAGCAGTACCGCATTGCGGATGTGACCCCCTTTGTCCACGATGGTGTTATGGGTGAGATCATCGTACTGGATCGGGACGGCATGCTGGTCACCTACAACGAGGAGACCGACCAATGGGACAACAGCAACGAAGACCGTCAGCTGTTCCTGCGTACCTACGACTTCGATGAAAGCGGCAATCCCGTTCCCACCGCTCTGCTGCCCCTCACCGATGCAGATGCCTGCGCACAGGCTCCCGAGGTGGTCAGCACCGAGGAGCATCTCCATCTGTTCTGGAATCAGGACGGCGAGATCGTCTACCTGACCGATTTTGTCGCCACCTATGAAGACCATCCGGACGTGCAGAGCAGCGCCATTGTCCTGCTCAAGGAAGACGGCACCGTCACCCTGCCGGAGCAGGAGTCCACCGAGGGCCACTATATCACCGGCAGTGAGAGCTTCGAGGTGGGCACCACCTTCACCGCCTCCATGGCTGACGACGGCAATGTGTTCCTGGCCTGGATCGCTCCCGATGACGAGGGGCAGGATCTGAACCCCGTGGATGAGGTCTACGGCGTGATCCTCAATACCGTAACCAATGCAGAGGCAATGATCCGCAGCGGTGACGAGGGCGGCAGCGAGACCACCTACCAGCTCTGGGCAGTGGGCGCTCCCATTGCCCTGACCGACGAGGACAGCCTCATCGGTGCCATCGACAGCATCTGCATGGAGAGCGGCAAGGAGAGCAAATTCCTCCTGGCCTTCACCAGGCTCAATGCCAGAAAGCGCAGCGAGGTCACCTCCGCTGACCTCCTGGTGGTGCAGAGCGTGGATGCACCCGATCTGGTTCTGGACGAGGTGGATGCCCCCGGCTATCCCCAGCCCGGCAGCGAAATGAGTGTGCTGGTCACCTTTACCAACAAGGGCTTGGAGCCGCTCAAGGGTGCAAAGCTTACCGCCTCCGGTGTGGGCGAGACTGTAAGCCAGAATTTTGATGGAGCCGTCCTGCCCGGTGAATCCGCTACGGTAGAGCTGCTGATCCCCGTACCCCAGGACTTCAGCGCAGATGCCACCCTCCATATCACCGTGGCCGGTCTGGGCGAGCAGGCGGACTACAGCGATGCAAGCTCTGCCGACATCTACTACGGCGCGTATTTCATCCTCCGTGAGATGAGCCACCTGGTCAGCGTGCCCAACACCACCGACTGTCTGGCCTATACCCGTGTTTACAACATCGGTAACTGCGCCGGAAGCCCCAAGCTGACCTTTGAGAATACCATCTTCGCCACCGATGAATTCTACAAGGCGTACACCTTCCAGTCCGAGGCCGTGGTTGAGCCCGGCGACTACCTGGATCTGGAGTACACCTTGGAAGATACCCTCATCAATACCCAGCGCACTGCCCAGCTGGTAGTGGCCTGCGGCGAGAATGCGGACCAGAGAATGGACTCCTTCATGCCGGTTCAGGATATTCTGATCGAAGCCCCCGCCACTCCCGCTGATGAAGTCTTCACCGATCTGGAGGGCCACTGGGCTGTGGACTACGTCACGGAAATCTATGACGAGGGCCTGATGATCGGCACCACCGAGACCACCTTCTCTCCCGACCAGGCTACCACCCGTGGTATGCTGGCGACCATCCTCTACCGTCTGGAGGGCGAGCCCGAATTTGACGGTGCCTGCCCCTTCACCGATGTGCCTGCCGGTGTCTACTATGAGAAGCCCATTGCCTGGGCAGCCTCTCAGGGCATTCTCCAGGGCTATGGCGACGATACCTTCGGCCCGGAGGATATCGTGACGAGAGAGCAGATGGTGACCATCTTCTACCGCTACGCCAGGAGTAAGGGCTATGACGTCTCTGCACAAGGTGACCTGAGCGGCTTTATTGACCGGGCTGAGGTCAGCCCCTACGCCCTGGATGCGGTCACCTGGGCGGTAGGCAGCGGCCTGATCAACGGCACAGAGCCTGCCCTCTTAGAGCCCCTGGGTAGCACCACAAGAGCCCAGGTCGCCGCCATCATCGTCCGTTTCCGGAGCTTCATTCCCAAGGAATAAGCCATCTTAACGCAATGCGCCGCCCCTGCCAAATGGCAGGGGCGGCATTCAGCTTGTCAAAAAAGCCCTTTGGGCATTTTTGACAAGCTGAATTCAAAAATGCAAAATAGAATCAATGTAATTCTTATTTTGCATTTTTGTCGCCTGCGGGCGGGTTATTAAACGTGAAAGGACACCCTGACGGTTTCCTTTCACACTTTTCTTCCCTCCGAAAACCATAGACTAACGGTTTTTCGACAGTCTGTGCGCCGCCCCTGCCATTTGGCAGGGGCGGCATTTTCCTTCAACCGGCAGTTTTTCAGGGCCAAACCAACGGTAGAACCCATAGACTTGACAAGGCCGGTCAGAGACTCGTATAATAATGGAAAAGCGTTCCGGAAGGGAGATGCCGCAAATGGACGAACTGATTTTGACCTTGCCTCATGAGCATTATTGTGAGCAGATCACCGAATTCCGCCGGGAGTACCTGGAGGCCGGCAGCAGCATGGACGGCTGCGGTGCCCTGCGCAGGACCGCTGACCCGGCAGAGTTTATCCGTGCCTGCCGGGACGATACCGCCATGGAGACCCTGCGCCCCGGACGGGTTATGGCGACGCTCTTCCTCTGCGTGCGCAGATCGGACGACAAGCTCCTGGGCATGATCCAGATCCGCCACTATTTCAACGAGTACCTGGAAAAATATGCCGGGCATATCGGCTACTCCATCCGGCCCGGGGAGCGGCGGAAGGGCTATGCCACCGAGATGCTCCGCCTGGCCCTCCCCTTCTGCCGTGAGCTGGGGCTGAAGAAGGTGCTGATCTCCTGCGAGCCGTGGAACATCGGCAGCGAAAAGACGATTCTGCATAACGGCGGCGTATACGAATCCACAGTCTATTTACCTGACGAGGATATTTACCTGAAGCGCCACTGGATCACGCTGTAAGGAGAGGCTATGCTGAGAAAGCTGCCCCGGGAAAGCCTACAAAGCTCTGTCAGGCATAAAAATGCAGCGCATACCACTGCGGTATGCGCTGCGAGTTTTTACTCTTCAAAAGTAAACTCGTCCTTGAACTTCTCCTTGAAGATCTCAAAGACGGCCATCAGGGTGTCCTCATCGTCCACGCTGACGTAGTTCTCTTCCTCGGTATCGCCATCTTCCACCTTGAGGATCACGACTTCGTTATTTTCATCCTCGCAGGGCAGCAGTACCACGAATTCCTCGCCCTGATACTGGATCAGGTCGATAAACTCAAAGCCAACCTCGTTGCCCTCTTCGTCGGTGAGCACCACGATGTTGTCCAGCTCTTCATAGTTTTCGCTCATAAGATAACCTCCTGATATTGGGATTCTGAGAGCAGTATAGCATATTTTTACCAAAGTAGCAATGTTCTTTTTTGCTTTTCTGTGCTATGATAGGGAGGAAAGAAGGGATTCTATGGAATATCAGGTCATTCGGAGCAAGCGGAAAACCGTAGCCCTGCAGATCACAGAGCAGGGAGCGCTTTTGGTACGCTGCCCCTATGCCATGACAGAGGCAGAGATAAGGCAATTCTTGGAGAAGCACCGCAGCTGGATCGAGAAGCATACCGTGCAGCATCCACTGCCGACCCTGCCCAATTTCTCTTCCGAAGAGGTGCGGCAGCTTGCGAACCGTGCCCTTGCGCTGATCCCCCCACGGGTAAAATACTGGGCTGCACGCATGGGCATAAGCTACGGCCGGATCACCATCCGGAACCAGAAGACCCGCTGGGGCAGCTGCAGCAGCGTGGGCAACCTGAATTTCAACTGCACCCTGGTGCTGGCACCCCCGGAGGTAATGGATTACGTCATCATCCACGAGCTGTGCCACCGCAGGCAGATGAACCACTCCCCCAAATTCTGGGAGGAGGTGGAGCGTTTCTGCCCGGATCACAAAGCCCACCGCCGCTGGCTCAGGGAGCATAGCAAGGAGCTGATCGGCAGGCTGCCGTAAATGGAATACGGTCAGTCGGTTCGAAATCGGATCAGAAACAGCTGAGGACGAAAACAAAGGTGTGCCTCCGGCACGGATTTGGAGTATCGATTCCGTCAAACAGAAATTTGCCGAACAGTTTGTCTGCACCAAAGACCCCCTTGTTAAAGGGGGTCGGATCGCCTTTCAGGCGATCCGGGGGGATTCGTGCAGGCAGTACGAATTCGCTGAAAGCCTTACAGAATAACGGTGTTGCGGCGTGCGGAATCCCTCCGAGTCGCCTTTTCAAGGCGACCCACCTCCCTTTAACAAGGGAGGCTTTAGGCGACGCTGACAGTTCGAGGAACATCTATTTGACTCTATTTTAAATCCATCGGCGGAGCCGATACCTCAGCTATTCGTTCTTAGCTATTAGTTATTAGCCTCACCGAGAAACATCCATTTGACTTTGTGT
>JAFQCY010000020.1 GCA_017399355.1 Oscillospiraceae bacterium | reverse complement strand
TCCTCTATGACGGCCAGGATCTGGTTCGTATCCCCGAGGAAGAGATGCACAAGCTCCGTGGTGACAAGATCGCCATGATCTTCCAGGACCCCCTGTCCTCTCTGAACCCCATCATGCGTATCGGCAAGCAGATCACCGAGGCCATGCTGCTGAAGAACAAAGCCAACCGTAAGGAAGGCCGTGTGGCGTTTAACGCTATGCTCTCCGAGCTGTCCTCCAAGATCAAGAAAGCCCTTGCCGAGACCGGGAATAGCAAGTATACCAATTCCGATGTTGACCGCTACATCAAGACCTTTGATGCCTTCAACATTCAGTCCCTGAAGCTGGAGAACAGCTATAATGACTCCATCACCGCTACCGAGGAAATGCTGGCGACCATCGAAGACCTCCTCTTCCTCTCTGAGAAGAAGCAGAAGGTAGACGTAGTCTCCATGCTGAACCTCATTAAGCGCCGCCTCAAGGACATCAAGGACAAGTACTTCACTTCCCAGTATACCAATAAGCTGAAAGCCCATCTTGCCGCCATCGAAAATGTAGTCCGCATCGAGAAGAAGCGTGCCTCTGTTCTGGATAAGGTCAAGAAGCTGGTTGGCGCCACTGCCTCCAAGAAGGAGACCTCTCCCGAAACGGTCAAGGCTCTTCAGGATCTGGAAAAGACCGCCAAGGAGATGCTGGAGCAGCCCAAGTACAATTTCTTCCGCATCGGCTACTATATCTACAAGCATCCCAATACCGACCTGAGCAAGATGCCCGCTGATGAAGCGAACGCTATGGCTGGCAAGTTCCTGGATGAGGACTTCATGAATACCTTCATCGATCTGGAGAAGATCGCTGTGGAGCATTCCTTCAAGAAGACTCTCGAGAATAAGAAGGTCGCCGTCACTGCCCTGGAAAAGGCCATCAGCTTCTTCCGTGCAGGGAACTTCTCCTCCGGCGAGGCCGATGCTGTCAGCAAGACCACCAACAAGGCTGTCCTGGCTGCCATTGATCCTCTTGCCGTGATTAAGGACAACGTAGCCTATACCTTCGGCGGCGCTCTTCAGAGAGAGGTCGATAAGTACTTCTTCTATATCAAGAACAACCCCAAGGAAGAGGCTCGCTTCGAGCGTCAGACCGCCAAAAGAGATGCCCTTCTTGCCAGAGGCAAGTATGTGGAGTGGAAGGTCGTTCCCAAGTCTATCGTCCTGCCTGAGAAGCAGATCGAGACCATTTGCAACGTTCTTACCCGTGTGATGAACAAGTTCAAGGCTGATATCGCCGCTGCAGAGAGCTTCGATTCCGAAAAGCGCTGCGTGGAGATCATCGACTACCTGAAGGAAAAGGCTTCCCAGGTCGTCTACACTCTGACCAAGCGTGTTGCAAAGGAAAAGGCCATCAAGATCATGGAAGAGGTCGGTATCCCCGAGGCCAGAATGCGTTACAGACAGTATCCCTTCGAGTTCTCCGGCGGTATGCGTCAGCGTATCGTCATCGCCATCGCACTTTCCGCCAACCCTGATATCCTGATCTGTGACGAGCCCACCACCGCTCTGGACGTTACCATCCAGGCTCAGATCCTGGAGCTGATCAACCGTCTGAAGCGTGAGCACAACCTGTCCATTATCTTCATTACCCATGACCTGGGCGTTGTTGCCAATATGGCTGACAGAATCGCCGTTATGTATGCAGGTAAGGTCGTCGAGTACGGCACTGCAGAAGAGGTCTTCTATGATCCTCGGCATCCCTACACCTGGGCTCTGCTGTCCTCCATGCCTGACCTGGATACCAACGAGAAGCTGGATGCCATCCCCGGCACGCCTCCCAACATGATCTATCCCCCCGTGGGCGATGCCTTTGCCGAGAGAAATAAGTACGCAATGGAGATCGACTTTGAGATGCAGCCCCCCATGTACGAGGTTTCTCCCACCCATTACGCTGCAACCTGGCTGCTCCATCCCAACGCTCCCAAGGTGGAGATGCCCGCAATTATTTCCGAGCGTATCCGACTGATGAAGGAAAGAGGTGGCAACCATGCAGGATAATCGTGAAGTATTACTGAAAGTTGATCATCTTTGCCAGTATTTCCGTCTGGGCCGCAAGGATCTGAAGGCTGTGGATGACGTCAGCTTCGAGATCCATAAGGGCGAATCCTTCGGTCTCGTTGGCGAGTCCGGCTGCGGTAAGACCACCACCGGCCGTGCCATTATCAAGCTCTATGACATCACCTCCGGTAATGTCTATTTCAAGGGCCAGAGAATCAGCGCCGGTACCCGTTCCTACCGGGATGCCATTTCTGCTGCCCGTAAGGAAGCAGCCAAGAAGATCAAGGCTCTTCGTGCCGAGAAGAATGTCGACGAGGTTAGAAAAGCCAAGATCCAGGAAGAGATCAAGAAGATCAATGAGGAGTTGGGCGCTGTTGTCGATCAGAACCGTGCCCTCATCCGGGATGCAAAGTCCGACCGTAGAGATGTAGACAAGGAGTATGTCCAGTCTCTGCTCGCAGCTCTGGAGGCGGAGTACGCTCAGAAGTTCCGTTCCGCTGAGGCAACCGGCGATTCCAAAAAGCTCAAGGCTCTGAAGAAGGAATATGAGACCCGCCGCAGCGTCGCCAAGAAGAGCAAGCTCATCACCCAGATCCAGATGATCTTCCAGGATCCCATCGCCTCCCTGGATCCCCGTATGACCGTCCGTGATATTATTGCTGAGGGCCTTGTGATCAACGGCATCACCGATAAGAAGTATATCAACGAGAAGGTCTACGAGATCCTGGAGATGGTCGGCCTGGTCCGTGAGCACGCAGACCGCTATCCTCACGAGTTCTCCGGCGGCCAGCGCCAGCGTATCGGCATTGCCAGAGCTGTCATTATGCAGCCCGAGATGATCATTGCGGACGAGCCCGTCTCCGCACTTGACGTCTCCATTCAGGCGCAGGTTATCAACCTGCTCAATGAGCTCCGTGAGCGCCTGGGCCTTACCATTCTCTTTATCGCCCATGACCTCTCCGTTGTCAAGTATTTCTCCGACCGTATCGGCGTTATGTACTTCGGCAAGATGGTGGAGCTGGCTGACTCTGACGAGCTCTTCAAGAACCCGCTGCATCCCTATACCAAGTCTCTGCTCTCTGCCATTCCTCTGCCTGACCCCATATATGAGAAGCAGCGCACCCGAATCATCTACAACCCCATTGCAGAGCATGATTATTCCGTGGATAAGCCCTCCTTCCGTGAGATCGCCCCGGGACATTTTGTACACTGCAACGATGTGGAAGAGGATAAGTACAGACAGCAGATCAAGTAACATAAGGATGGTTTAAGAACTGTGGAACAGGAAACCAAAATTAAGTTAAGAAATTATGGTATTTGCGTTGGCGTTGAGCTTTTGATCGCCTTTTTGGTGATCTGGTCCAAGGGCTTCTTTGCCCATAGTGCTGCAGTCAATATGCAGATCCTATCTGATGCATTCTTTGTCTCCGGCTTACTGATGACCCTTTTTGCGGGCCTTCTGTATGTCAGCAGCGAGGGTGCCCTGATTGGTGTCTCCTACGTTTTGAGAAATGTCGTGCTGTTCTTCATCCCCTTTGGTAGAATGAAGCACGAAAAATACGGAGATTACCGTGCAAGAAAGCTGGAAAAGGCCAAAAAGCGCAGTATCAGCTGTGTTCTTATCACAGGACTTGTTTTCCTTCTTATTGGAATTATCCTTACAGCGATTTGGTACGCATCCTACTTCAATATGTATGCATAAAGAGAATCCCCGTGCAGCTTCGTACTGCACGGGGATTTTGTATGGTCTTATAGGGAATGTCGTTTAATGGCTTCGAAGCTCTCTCCGCTGATCACATGCTCGATCCGGCAGGCATCCTCTGCGGCGATCTCCTTGGGGACGCCCAGGGAGCAGAGCCAACGGGTCAGCACATTATGCCGCTCCAGCATCCGCTCGGCGATCTCCCGGCCCTTGGGCAGCAGCGTAATTAGACCGCCTGCATCCACCTGGATATAGCCGTTTTCCCGGAGATTCTTCATGGCAACGGAAACGCTGGGCTTAGAGAATTCCAGCTCGTTGGCAATATCCACAGATCGGACAGCACCGCTCCGCTGATGCAGGATCAAGATGGTCTCCAGATAGTTTTCAGCTGACTCGTGAATTTTCATTGCGATCCTCCAAAACCTTTTGTTCAGTATACCATAGATTGTACCGCAAAGCAAGAAAAATCGCTGCCTCGCTCAGATGTAAATGATGCAAAGGCCCACCAGCATACCGGCAATGGCGGAGAAGGCAGGGAGCTTGCTGTGGTACATCAGAATGGCCTGAGGCAGGATCTCTCCAAAGACCACATAAAGCATGGCACCGCTGGCAAAGCCCAAGCTGAGAGCCAGGCCGATGGCCCCGATCTCGCCCAAAAGGAAGCCCAATAAAGCGCCGATCACCGTGGGAATACCGGATAACGCCGAGATCAGCACTGCCTTGGGCCGCTTAATGCCGCCGCTGATCAGGGGGACGGACACCGCCATACCTTCGGGAATATTGTGCAGTCCGATCAAAATAGCCAGCACAAGGGCCGCATCGCCCATGACACCGCCGTTGCTTGCATAGGAAGCGCCGATGGTCATGCCCTCGGGCACATTGTGCAGCGCAATGGCGCCGGCCATAACAATACCGGCGATGAACAGCGTCAGCTTGTTATCTCTCCGCTGGTAATGCGCCTGCAGATGGTCGCTGTGGATCAGCTCGTCCAGGTCATCGGCGGTTTTCGGATGCTTTTCATCAATGTGGGGTACTTCCGGATTGGTTTTGCGATCAATGAGGTAGTTTAATAGATAAATGATGATAACGCCCAGCGCAACGGCGCCGATCACAGTAAAAATACCCACATTGGTCTCAATGGCCTCTGTGATCAGATCAAAGCAGACAACGCTGATCATAACACCTCCGGCAAAGCTGAGCAGCAAACTGACCGTCCGGTTGGAATCCTTTTGCAGCACAGCGCCAATCAGACCGCCAAGTCCTGTGCCGACCACGCCTGCGATAAAGGTTGTCAGCAGCAGGGTTTCGATCACACTCACGCAGATCCCTTCTTTCTCTCTTGCATCACAAAGCATCATAACATATTTTTCCTGAAAATACAATACGCTTATGCTGAAAAAGCCGCAAGGGTCATTTCCTTGCGGCTTTGTGCTTATCGGATAAAGTTGGTGCGCAGGGGTGCTTCCTTTTCCGGTGCGGGCACACCGGCGGCCTTACCCGCTGCAATGCACTTCAGCAGCCAGGCCATGTTCTCTCCCAGGGTGCGCATGGTCTGCATCCCCTCCTCGTCCTTCAGAACCTCCTCCGGGGTATTGCCGTGTACCTGATTCCAATATTGGCTGGTGACGATGGGCATGGAGCTGATGCCGAAGTATTTATTCAGCCGATCGTATGCGGCAGATGCACCGCCTCTGCGGCAGGAGACCACGGCAGAGCCGGGCTTTCCCTTCAGCTTGGAGGAGGCGCTGTAGAACAGGCGATCCAAAAATGCGGTAGACTGTCCGCTGGGGCCGGCATAGTAGACGGGAGCGCCGATGATCAGGGCATCAAACTCCTCCAGGCGGGCAGCCAGCGCATTGACCCCATCGTCAAAAATACAGGGCGCACCCTTCTTGCATTTGCCGCAGGCGATGCAGCCTGCCACAGACTTCTTGCCGATCTGGTAGATCTCCGTCTCGATACTGTGCTTATGAAGCTGCTTTGCAACTTCACTCAGGGCAGTAAAGGTGCAGCCCGCTTCATTGGGGCTGCCGTTGATCAGCAGTACCTTCATCGAAATCCTCCTTGCTTTCTTCTCAAATCCTGACCCTTAAAGATCATGACCCGGTAGTTCCCGAGAACACGGGAACTGATTTGGGCGTGATACCACTGCTCAAAGGCATTGGTATCCAGATTGGTGGAGATAATGGTAGAGCGGTTTTCCATCAGTCGGGTGTTGATGATCCGGTATAGGGCAGAGATGGTAAATTGCGTGGTCATCTCCGAGCCCAGGTCATCGATGATCAGCAGGTCGCAGAGGAAGTATTTCTGCAAGGTACTGCGGTCTTCCTCGCTGCCGCTTCCGAACTTGACCCGCTCAAAGTCCTCAAAAATCCGGATGGCGGTCTCATAAACCACGCTGAAGCCCCGGTCAGCCACCTGGCGGGCGATGCAGGCGGAGAGGAAGGTCTTTCCCAGGCCGGTCATGCCGCTGAACAGCAGATTCTCCGCACCGGGCGTAAAGCCTGCGGCAAAGGCCTTAGCCATGCGCAGATTCTGGGTCATCAGGGTGCGGGGCGTGGTGCCGATGGTGTGGTCATACTGATCCGGGTAGACATCCAGACGGAAATTGTCAAAGGTCTCCCGGCCGCTTCCGATCAGGCTGGTCAGCTCCTTTTTTTGCTCCTGACGGCAGAGCTCCTTCAGGCAGGAGCACATTTCTGCGCCGTAGTAGCCGCTGCCGCCGCACTTGCTGCAGACCGGGGAGTCGTCCAGATAGCCCTCTTCAAACTCTTCTGCATCTATGATCCACTCCCGCTCCCGCTGCAGTTCCAGATTCTTATCCCGGATCTGCGCCACCGTCAGGGAGGGGGAGTCCTCACTGCGCAGGGCAATAGAGGCCAGCTGCACCATATTCAGCCTCAGCTCCCGATCGATCTCCCTTAGCCGGGGAAGGCGCTGATAGGCCACATTCAGATGCTCTTCGTTTTCCCGCTCACGCTCTGCCTTGGCTTGCTCCAGCCGCCGCCTGGCCCTTCGCAGGATCTCTTCACTATATGCCATTGTGATCCTCCTCTATTCCGGCCAGCGCCATGGCGACAGCCTGCTTTTCCAAGGGGGAGAGTTCTTGCCCCGGCTGGATAAATTGCTTTCCGACGGGCGCTCTGCGTTTCATGGGACTCTTCGGCGCACCGTCACCCTGGGCGATCTGCTGGGGAGTCATCAGACCCTTCTCGTGCCAGCTGTTGAGGATGGAGTTCATATAGGCCCATTTCAGAGCGCCGGTATTGAGGCAGGTGCGCTCGTAGGCCATGCGGATCACCTCGTCGGTGAAGCCCATATTGATCCAGTTGGTCAGGTACTGCTCCTCGCCGGAGGTCAGCCTCCGCTGCTCGATCTGCAGCAGCAGCCTGAGCTGCTGGATGCGGTTATGGAGCTGCAGCTGGCTCTGTATGTAGTAGCTGGCGGTCTCCAGGCTGTCGATGTTCTCATCTGCCCAGTGGTAGGCCTCCTTCTCAATGGAGCGCATAGAGGGGGCACGGGAACCCTTTCGGCGGTTCCGTTCAATGCAAAAATGCAGCAGTAAGCCAACGACCTCCGTAGGCAGCTGCAGGTAATCCGTAAAGGACAGCAGGGTCTTCAGCTCTTCCGTAGAGAGCGTCCGGCCCAGGCGGCGCTGGGCTTCGCCCACCAGCTTGGGGAACTGCCCGTTTCTACTCCTGAGCGCATTCTGGAGATCTGCATCGCTATAGCTGGGGCGCTCCGGCTGCATGGTTGTTTTGTATGCCTCCTGCCACATGCCCATCTGCCGCAGGCAGTCTGTGGCAGTGACCATACGGGGCACGGTAAAATGCAGGGCATCCAGCGCCGTCTCCAGAGCAGCGCCTGCCTTACGGTAGAGATACAGCGCCACCGCATCGGGACAGCCGCAAAAGAGCAGCTTCTGCAGTTCTTCACTTGTCAGGGAAATGCCTTGCATATCTGTAGTTCTCCGATCATTCAAAAGTAGCCTCATTATATCATAAGCCGATGAGCGGGGCAAGCATCCGGGGGTAGAGAAAAACGGAGAAAAATGTCGCCTGATTTTGTGGGCAGTCTATATCTTGGGGCATCGATCGGCTCAGACCACAAAGCCCCCATTGATGCCCAGGATCTGACCGGTGACGAACTCGGCCCGGGCAAGATACAGCAGGGCCCGGGCAACCTCTTCCGGCTCTCCGATCCGCTCCAGAGGGGTCTCCTCTGCCAGCTGCGCCAGGGTTTCCTCTCCCAGAAGTGTCGTCATATCCGTCCGGATCACGCCGGGGCTGACACAGTTTACCCGGATCCCGGATGGCCCCAATTCCTTGGCCAGGGCCTTGGTCATGGCGATCACAGCACCCTTGCTGGCGGAGTAGGCTACCTCGCAGGAGGCACCGACCTGCCCCCACATAGAGGCCACGTTGAGGATGCAGCCCCGCTGCTTTTGCAGCATACCGGGAAGCACCCCACGGACACAGTGATACACGCCCTCCACATTTACCGCAAAAAGCCTGCGGAACTGCGTGGGGCTGATCTGGGAGATCAGCCCGTAATGCGCCACGGCAGCATTGTTGATCAAAATATCTACCGGCGGCAGAGCAGCCATGGCTTGCTGCACCGCATCCTCGTCGGCGACATCGCAGCAGATGGCTGCAGCGCCGCATTCTTTCGATAATGCACGGGCTGCTTCCTCATTTTTTTCGTAGAAAAAGCTTACGGAATATCCTTCCTTACAGAAGACCTTGACGGCGGCGGCTCCGATTCCTCGGGAGCCCCCGGTAATTAATACGTGCTGCATGAAAATGCTCCTTTTCGAAAAAGAGCCCCTCTGTCAGAGGGGCTCTTTGGTTTCAGCGCTTTCTGGATCTGGTTCTATGCTCGTACTGGCGGCATCCGGCGATCTTGCTGTCGGAGTCAGACATAAACTGCTTCAGCTTTTCTTCGAAGGTGGCGGGTGCTGCAGGCTTGGGCGTAGGGGCGGGAGTGCGGGGCGGACGGGGCGTTTTGGGCTGCTCCAGAGCGCGCTTGATCGAGAGCGAGATTTTCCCGTTCTCCATACTCAGCACCTTAACCGTGACGCTTTGCCCCTCTGTCAGATGGTTGCGAATATCACTGACATAAGTTGCGGCGATTTCGGAGATGTGAACCATACCGACCTGCTGCTCTGAGAGCTGAACAAATGCACCGAATTTGGTGATGCTTTTAACCTTACCTTCTGTGATCGTGCCGACAGTAAGCTCCATATATGTGTGTGATCCCTTCCTTGAGTGGTCTTTATTGGTCTGTATCAACGTAGACGACTTCATCGTCAAAGCAGTAATCCAGCCGATCCCGGGCGATCTCGATGACAGCCTCATCGCTGCCTAAATTGCGGATGTCCTCTTTAACGGCTTCGTTCTCGGCGGCGATGGCAGCATTCCGCTGGGCCAGCTCTGCCGCTTCTGACTCAGCTTCTTTGATTTTGGGCTGGAGAATGAGAATGGTGGTGATGGAGAATGCCAGCAGCACCAGAAGAATGAGCATCGTGGTCAGCGACGATTTGCGCAGGCGCACAGTCCGACCCCTCCTGTCTGTGAGTTTTCATCCTTTTCTTATGTCCTTTTATTTTAACCGATTTTTTTCCAAATGAAAAGACTTTTTTTGAAAAAATATAGAATTTTTTTATCATTTTGCCTAAAATTCGGCGAATTATGCGAAATGGAAGCAGTAATAACCTCCAGAACAGGCGAAAGCACGGCAAAACCAGGCGGCTCAGGGTGCAGAAATATACCGCTGCCCCGATTCCGCAGGCTACAAGCATAAAGATCCGGTATTCTCCCTGCCCGATGTAAAAAGCGAAAAGCAGATTTCCGCTCAGGCAGATGAGACAAAACAGCAGATCACTCAGCAGGGTCAAGCCCCGCACAGATCGCCTTAGCCCCCGAAACAGGTCATAGCATATGCCGTAAAAGAGCCCCAAGGCCGCAGCCAGCAGGAACTGGCTGCCCTGAAACAGGACCGGAAGCTCCATCAGCCGAAGAGGCGGCGGAAGAAGCCCCCGGCTTTTTGCAGCTCCTCATAGGTCAGAGAGTGTACTGTACCCTCCACCCGAACCTGCCCACCGTCGATGGACAGAGTATGCAGCTGCAGCCCCTCTCCACGGACGATCAGCATGCCCCGTACGGTTTGCAGCAGCACCGTGTTCTCATCGAAGCTCTCCACTTCCTTCACACCGGTGACCGATAACCTGCTGCGGTTTTCTAAATGCATTTCATGCAGATCCAGCCGATCTGCCCCTTCCTTGGTCATAAATAAATCCCCTCCGCTGTATATATACGGCGAAGGGGAGGAAATTATGTCTCGATTTCTTCAGGATCAAAAAGGGAGGCAGGGAGGAGGTGGGAGAGCTCTACCAGGGCGGGATTGTGTCCGCCGTAGAGATCTGTGTGGTACATCACACTGCGCAGGGAGAGCGGTGCCCGGGCCAGGCTGATAGAGAGGGTGGCGATGGTGCCCTGATCGCTGCTTTGCAGCATCAGGCTGCCGCCGTGAAGCTCGGCGATCCGCTTGACCACGGGGAGGCCCAATCCCAGGCCGCTGCGAGGATCTGCAAGGGGCTGCTGCAGGGTCCTCGTATATAGCCCGGCAAGGATATCCGGGCGGAAGCCCGGCCCTTGATCTGCCATATGGATCAGGAAGAGTCGATCCTGCTTCTCGCAGGATAGGCAGATGGGGCGATCCTTGGGGGAGTAGGCCATGGCATTGGCAAGAAGCTGATATAGTGCCCGCTCCAGAAGGGGGCCGTCAATGTCCGCCACGACCTGCTCTGCCATGGGGGTGTAGCGCAGCTCATAGCCTGCGGCAGTCAGCAGATCCCGGCAGGAGGCCACGAATTCATCCAGCAGCTCGGTGACGCAGCGGGGTCTTCTCTGAAGTGCATAGTCCTGCGACAGCAGCTTCCGCCCCTCGCTGCTTTGGAGGCACAGCCTTTGAAGCTGGTAGATGGAGCGGTTCACCTCTGCGGCAGCACCGGTCATAAGGGGAGAATCCGATAGTGCGCCAAAAAGGGTCCCGGCGGCAGCCATCAGCTCCTGCAGCGGACGGCGCAGGGCATGGGAGAGCGTATCTTCCGAGGAAATCGCTTCTCCGATGGGGGAGGCGATGGCGAGGAAGCAGGTGTCCTGCCGCTGGATCGTTAGGCTGTAGGCCTGTCCATGGAGCATTGCGCTGCGCTGCAGCTTGCTTTCGGGAATTTCTTTCGGCAGAAGCGCCGGATCACTGCCGAGGATCTCCTCTGCAGACAGAGCCTCCGGACAGAGGGCCTGGGCAGCGGTATTATACCAGAGGATCCGGCTCTCATCCAGCAGAAAGGCAGGCTGGGGCAGCATATTCAAGATATTGCGGAGTGTTTCGTCCACGGTAGACCCCTCCTGTCTGTTTTTCTATTATTTCCCCATGGGATGAAACCTTGCCTGGTAATTCCTGTCTTGACGAATTTTGTCGAATTTTGTCGAAATTTGTAAGCTTACCCCTATCATATCCTATTTTCAATGAAAACGCAAGAATTTCCAATAAAAATTCTGTTGTTCTTTACGAACAAATGTGTTATAATAGGAATTTAGAAAAAGAATGAGGAGGCAGACCATGCGAGACAGTATTTTGGTGCGGGGCGCCCGGGAAAATAATCTGAAAAACGTTGATGTGGAGATCCCCCGAAATCGGCTCAGTGTTTTTACGGGGCTATCCGGCTCCGGAAAATCCTCCTTGGCCTTTGATACCATCTATGCCGAGGGGCGCAGACGCTATGTAGAGTCCCTGTCTGCCTATGTGCGCCAGTTTTTGGGCCAGATGGATAAGCCCGATGTGGATATGATCGAGGGTCTCTCCCCGGCCATCTCCATCGACCAGAAGACCACCTCCAAGAACCCCCGCTCCACCGTGGGTACGGTCACGGAGATCTATGACTATCTCCGCCTGCTCTGGGCCCGTGCCGGTACGCCCCATTGCCCTAAGTGCGGCAAGGAGATCCGCCGGCAGAGTATTGACCAGATCGTGGATAAGGTGCTGGCAATGGAGGAGGGAACTCGCTTCCAGGTGCTCTCGCCGGTGATCCGGGGCAAGAAGGGTGAGCACGTCAAGGTTTTTGAAGATGCCAGAAAGAGTGGCTTTTCCCGTGTCCGGGTGGACGGTATCAACTACGACCTGACGGAAGAGATCTCCCTGGAGAAGAATAAAAAGCATCATATCGAGCTGGTGGTGGATCGCCTGATCCTCCGCGGGGATATTACCCGCCGCCTGACCGACAGCATTGAGACGGCCCTGGCGCATTCCGATGGCCTGGTGATCATCCATGATGTCCGGACTGATGATCTGACCATCTTCTCCCGTAACTATGCCTGCGATGACTGCGGTATCTCCATGCCGGAGCTCTCTCCCCGGCTCTTTTCCTTCAATAACCCCCTGGGTGCCTGCCCGGAGTGCAGCGGCCTGGGCTTCCGTCTCCGTGTAGACCCCCAGCTGATCATTCCCGATGACAGCCTGTCCATTTATGACGGCGGCATCCAGGCCAGCGGCTGGGGCAATATCAAGAATGATTCCATCGCCCGGATGTACTTCGAGGCCATGTCGCAGAAATACCGCTTTGATCTCCATGCACCCATCCGCAGTCTCTCCAAGGAGGCCATGGCCGTGATCCTCTATGGTACCGGCGGCGAGAAGCTGCAGCTCCATTATGACCGCGGAAATGGACGTGGGGTACTGGAGCAGGCCTTCGAGGGGATCATCCCCAATTTAGAGCGCCGCTTCCGGGAGACGCAGTCCGATGCCATGCGGAAGGAGCTGGAGGAGTGCATGAGTTCCTCCCCCTGCCCACACTGCAAAGGGGAGCGCCTTTCGGATATTGCCCGGGCTGTGACGGTGGGCGGCCTCTCCATTGCCGCCTTCTGCGATCTCCCTGTCAAGAAAGCCTTGCAATTTCTGGATGAGCTGAAGCTGGAGGGGGCCCAGGCTATCATTGCCGAGCAGATCCTCCGGGAGATCCGCAGCCGCCTGGGCTTTTTAGAGAGCGTGGGGCTGCAGTATCTTACTCTGTCCCGCTCTGCCGGTACTCTGTCCGGCGGCGAGGCCCAGCGAATTCGCCTGGCCACCCAGATCGGCTCCTCTCTTATGGGTGTGCTGTATATTCTGGATGAGCCCAGCATCGGCCTGCACCAGCGGGATAATGACAAGCTGCTGGATACCCTGCGCCACCTGCGGGATCTGGGCAATACCCTGATCGTGGTGGAGCATGATGAGGATACCATCCGTGCTGCAGACTTTTTGGTGGATATCGGCCCCGGTGCCGGTATCCATGGGGGCGAGCTGGTGGCCTGCGGCAGCTTGCAGGAGATCATGGATTGCCCGGAGAGCCTTACGGGGCAGTATCTCAGCGGTGTCCGCAAGATCCCTGTGCCCACCACCCGCAGGCCGGGGAATGGGCAGCAGCTGCAGATCTTCGGCTGCCGGGAGAACAACCTGGACAATATTGATATTACCCTGCCCCTGGGCAGCTTTACCTGCGTCACCGGTGTGTCCGGCTCGGGCAAATCCTCCCTGGTCAATGAGATCATTGCCAAGAAGCTGGCAGGAAGCCTGAACCATGCCCGGGTGCGCCCCGGCAAGCACGACCGCTTTGAGGGGATCAAGGCCCTGGACAAAGTCATCGTCATTGACCAGAGTCCCATCGGGCGCACCCCACGCTCCAACCCGGCCACCTATACCGGCCTCTTCAATGATATCCGGGAGCTTTATGCTGCCACAGCCTCTGCCAAGGAGCGGGGCTATAGTGCCGGCCGCTTCTCCTTCAATGTAAAGGGAGGCCGCTGCGAGGCCTGCAGCGGTGACGGCCTGGTCAAGATCGAGATGCATTTCCTGCCCGATGTCTATGTGCCCTGCGAGGTCTGCCACGGGAAGCGCTACAATCGTGAGACTCTGGAGGTGCGGTATCGGGGCAAGTCCATCGCCGATGTGCTGGAGATGACCGCCGATGAGGCCCTGCTTTTCTTCGAAAACCAGCCCCGTCTCCGGGATAAGATCTCCACCCTGGTACAGGTAGGCCTGGGCTATATCAAGCTGGGGCAGAGCTCTACCACCCTGTCCGGCGGCGAGGCCCAGCGTGTGAAGCTGGCTACAGAGCTGTCCCGCCAGGCCACAGGCCGAACCCTCTATATTCTGGATGAGCCTACCACGGGCCTTCATATGTACGATGTCCACAAGCTCATTGAGGTGCTGCACAAGCTGGTAGATGCCGGAAACACGGTGCTGGTCATCGAGCATAACCTGGACGTGATCAAGACGGCAGATCATATTATCGACCTGGGGCCCGAGGGAGGAGACGGCGGTGGCAAGATCGTGGCGGTAGGTACGCCCGAGGAGATCGCTGCCTGCGCAGAATCCTATACCGGAAGCTACCTGAAGCGCTTGCTGTAAAGGAGGGCTTGAAATGGAACGGCTTTTATATCGATTCCACAGATACAGTCCCGATGGGCTTACGGATCAGGAGCTTCTGGAGCTGCTGCTTCGCTTCACCAGCCCCGATGCCAAGGCCCTTTCCCATCGATTGGTGGAGCGCTACTCCAGCATTTACCGCCTGATGGAGGCAGATCGTGAGTCCTTGGCGACCGTGGAGGGCATCGACAAGCAGAGCATCCTGCTGCTGTCCATCCTTCCGGAGATGAGCCGCCGCTATTTTACCTCCCGGGAGGTCAAGGGGCAGCCCCTGCTCAACAGCAACCACTATGGCCGCTATCTGCTGCCGTATTTTATGGGGGCCC